>CAMQTD010000153.1 GCA_947036995.1 uncultured Parabacteroides sp. | reverse complement strand
TCAATTTTATTGGACGTATTAGATATTGCCTTTTTAAAGCATAAACCACCATCTCTTGTTACCACTTTTATCTCAGGATGATTCTTAAACCACGCCTCTACACTTAAGGTATCTCTCCCCTTAAACAGATCAACAGGCGTATGTGTAATTTGATCTACCACTACTGTACCATAGGTGTTTCCTTTTTTATATGCAAAATCATCAATGCCAATAAAGCTTCCTTTAAACACAGGTATAGGTAGCTTTAACAGTTTTCGATAACAAGTATTGGGACTACAATAAATCCCTTGTAATTTGAGTTGATTTGAGCAGGTTGCAGATGAGCAGTTGCGTATTAAATCTGTTATTTGCTTATCAGCATTAGGAGTATTGCGTGCATAACGTTCAGTTATATGTGTTGATTCGGCAAATACTTTTTTTACACATGCTTTATTTTTACAATAGTACTTATGCATATGTAGTCTCAAGACAACTTGATGCGTATGCATCGGAGTATCCTGTAGGTAACGAATGTATTTGCTGTGGTGATGACGCGACTCTTGCTGGCAGAGTGGGCAAACACCAAAACGTGCTTTCGATTTTAAATCAAAGTAGATATTATGGGCTAATATTTGCATAGATAACAGCATAAATTGACCATAAAAGGGTACTAAATGCTTTATGTTTGAAATATTATTACTAAATTTGAAATCTGTAGATGTGCCTTGATTGTTCATAACTTGTTTGTTTTGAGACCTTTAAGTTACGAAAATCATTGCACTTCTGCAAATATTATAGGCTCTTATTTATCTGAAATTCAGATAGATAAGAGCCTATTTTGGTTGCTTTCAATTTGAAACTTCGACAAAGAATCACCACCTAAAGTGGCGAAGAACCCATGCCGGGAGCTACATGCTTTGGAGGGGTTAGTTTAACGCTTTAAAATGAAAGCGTTAAACTGAATTACTTGTCTTTATAAAACTCAAACTCATTCCAATCCTTTTTTGTTAAACAATCAAAAAAAAATATTTATACATTAGTTAAATTAAATATTATATGATATATTGCAAAAAGAAATTGATATTCTTCAATAATGAGGTTTATCATTGAACGTTATTATTAATATACTAAACAAAATTGCCATGAGAAAAATTACAGTTTCACTATTGATTACCGTTCTGTTTTTAGGATTATCATCATGTAATGATGATATATTGAATAAAGAACAGCAACATCTGATTACTACTAAATCGCCAAATCAGTACGCAGTTGACTCGATTTACGCAATAACATTGGCTGAAAAAATAGATATTTTTATAAATCCAAAAAAACGAAAAAGTGAAAGAATTGTCGATAAGTGCATAAAAAGACTAACAAGTACAGGTAACGATCTGCTTTATATGATATCCTATAAAGGCGGAGGTTGGGCTATAATAGCAGCAGATAGACGTATAGAACCAATACTGGCATACTCTGAAAGTGGTAAATTAGAAATAGAGAATACACATACACCTTTTACAGGTTGGATTAATGGTCTTGATCAAAAATTAGTAGAAATTCAAACGAAAAGAAAGCAAGTTGATCTGGAAACTAAATTAAAATGGAATAATACCGATTGCCCTATAAAGCCTGAGCGTAGATGTACACCTAGTGTTGATGACATAAAAACATATACATATGGTCCATTTTTAAAATCAAAATGGGGACAAAAGAATGGGTATAATGCATCTTTAGATAACCCCTCTCATCCAGCAGGGTGTACACCTGTAGCTATGGCTCAAATAATGAGATACTGGAAACATCCACAAGGCTATAATTGGGAAGCAATGCAATATAATTACCCTACAAAAGTAACTGCTGATTTTATTGCTGAATTAGGGAGTAGACTTGAAACAGAATATGCCTCCGATGGCTCAGATACAAAACGAAGCAATATAGATAAAGTGTTTGAGAAGATGGGATATACCATCAATTATACAAACTTCAACCATGCAACCCTTGTTAATAATGCAAAATACCATCCAGTATGGTTAAGTGGTAGCAATCAAGAAGGTGAGGGTCATTCATGGATTTGTGATGGATATACAACTACAAATTTCGTTACATATTCAACAGCTTCTATTCATATGAATTGGGGATGGGGCGGTTCAAATAATGGTTGGTTTAGTACTAATTCATTTTATCTATATGTAGATGCAAATAACATAACACATAAATTTAAAATAGAAAAAATAGGTGTCAACCTAAAGCCAATAAGATAATAAGCAAAATAAATCGCTAAAATAAATCGCTATGAAAAATTTATTATTTGTAATTATTACGATTGCGTCATTGATCTCTTGCTCAAAAAAAGATGGTCCCATTTCATCTGAAGGGGTTATGACTGTCTCTGAAGACAACTTCTCTTTTTCGAGCAAGGGTGGAACTGAAGCATTCACAGTCAAAGGTCTTGATTGGGATTTTTCTAATATATTTTATGTCAATGGAAAAGCTACGCCTATTTTTGAAGGCGAATTCTCTGTAAAAGAAGGATTTGCTATATTTGATGATAAAAGATATTATGACATTATTACAGAAATCTCAAATGATTGGGTCACGCTTAAACTAATAGGAATTAATACGGTAGAAATAACTGTAAATGAAATTAAAGATAACAAAAAGAGAAATCTCTCCTTCGAGTTGTCTTCACCAATGAGCTTTGGACCACAATCGAGTGTAACGATTAACATAAATCAAACAAAAGAGTAAGCGGGGAAGTTAGCCTGAAAGCTATTGACGTCACCTCCGAAAGCGGGTAACGTCAATAGCTTTCGGGTAGCTTATTGAATCACTTGAATAGTCTGTTTCAACTTAATATCTTGGCTCGAAGCCCCAATTCTAAACTCAAACTCACCTGGTTCAACTGTCCACTCCATATTGCGATCCAATATTTGTAGATCAGCTGGTTTCAGTATAAATTGAACCTCTTTAGTTTCGCCAGCCTCTAGTGAGACACGTTCAAAACCACGCAGTTGCGAATCGTATGTGATTACACTACTTAGTTTGTCTTTGATGTAAAGTTGTACAATCTCGTCTCCTGCTCTTTTACCTGTATTGGTTACTTTACACGTTATCGTATATTCACCTTGAGGACGTTGAGATAGTGGTGTTACTTGCATATCACTATACGCAAAGGTTGTATAACTCAAACCATACCCAAATGGATACAAAGCACCAATTGGACGTGTAGAACCAAATCCATTCGGTCCAACATGTGGTTGAGTACCATGAGAACCTGGTTTGAATGGGAAGTTCAACTCAATTTGCCCTACACTCTTTGTAAATGTTATACTTAATTTACCACCCGGATTATGCTCTCCAAAAAGAGTTTCGGCAATCACTTTACCACCTTGATAACTTGGAAACCATGTCTCTAGGATAGATGGTACATATTTATTTGCCCAGTTAATAGTAAGTGGCTGTCCGTTAATAAGCACAAGCACGACTGGTTTGCCTGTAGCATAAAGTGCTTCCAATAACTTTTGTTGGCGACCTGGTAAATCTAGTGACGTGCGCGAACGACTTTCGCCTGTACGTTTTTCATCTTCACCCAATACCGCTATAATCACATCACTTTGTTGTGCTTTAGCTACTGCTTCGGCGATTGATTGCTCCTCTTCATTGGTTAGTGGCGTAGGGATTAGTTCTGTTACAGGCCATCCTGCATTAACAATATCGCATCCTTTATTATAAAGCACTTCAACATCTTTAGCTAAATAATTTTCAAGACCTTTCAAAACCGTAGTTGTAGGAAGACGGTTTGGACCATAACGGCTAATCATAAAGTTAGCTTCATCTGCTAACGGACCTGTTACAAGTACACGTTTTAATTTCGTTTTATCTAAAGGTAATAGGTTCCCCTCATTCTTTAGTAAAACAAGAGATTGTTGTTGGATGTCTAACACAAAATCTTGATGTTTGTCTGCACCTACAATCTTATCCGCCTCTTTTGGGTTTGGTACATAAGGTGAATCGAATAATCCCATACGGAATTTAACGCTCAATACCTCGCCTGCTCTTTTATTCAAAGTTGCCATAGAGAGTTTTTTCTCCTCTATTAAGCGGCGAACGGGTATGATAAAATCTTTTGCTGGTGTAAAATGGGTACGTACATTTAATCCGGCTTCCAATACTTGGCGCACAGCTTCGTCGTACGTTCCAGCTACACGGTGTTTCGATTGAACATATTCTACCGCTTCACTGTCACTTACCACATAACCATCAAATCCATATTCGTTACGCAGTAGTTCTGTTAAAAAATAGTGACTTGCCGTAATTGGCACACCATCCCAATCATTGTAGCTACTCATTACGCCCATAGGGTGCGCATTTTGAATCACTGTCTTAAATGGATAAAGATGAATTTCGTGCAATTCGCGTGGCGACACATGGGGGTCTGTTCTGCAATTTCCATCACGTCCACCCTTAGGCACACTGTATACTGCATAATGTTTTAATGTAGAACCTACACCTTGTGATTGAATCCCCTTTACCATCTGTGTACCAAGTGCTCCAATTAAATAAGGATCTTCACCATAACACTCTAGCGTACGCCCCCAACGTGGATCACGTACTATATCTAAAATAGGTGCATATACATTGGTATAACCCAGTGCTTTTGCCTCTTTACCTGCAATTGTTCCCGCTTGACGTACTAAATCTTTATTCCAAGTACTTCCAATAGCAATCGGAGCAGGAAATGGGATTGCTTTCGTATGGTTCAATCCGTGAATTCCCTCGTTCGAGAAATCGACAGGAATACCTAAACGTGTCTCTTCGATAAACCATCGTTGAATGGTATTTATAGCTACGGCATGATTACTAAAAGGGTAGATAAGTTCTGGATCTCTTCGGTAACTGCTTCCTAATCCATTCAGTTGTTCGTCAAAATTGGCAATTCCATCTTTCCAAATTTCATTTTTCCAGTTAGCCGTTGGAAGTGAGTCTTGTAATACACGACCAAAACCATAAACAGTGGCTAGCTGACAGCTCTTTTCATCTACAGACATAAGCGACAGCAGGTTGTCTACACGCTTTTTAACAGTTTGTGTTGGATCTTCATAAATGTCTTTTACTCCATTTTTGTTTAGATCAATCCATCCTTTTTGGTAGATCTTTTTTTTAGGCTTTGTTGAAGCCTAAACCTGCGTATTCAGCAGTGTACACCCTAAGCAAATAGCTAGAAGAGTCGGTTTAATTGTGTTCATTTGATATTAAATTATTGTATATTACCTTAAACTATCAATATGTAATAGATTTAATACAAATATAGTTATTATTTACAAACTACCTTTATTCAAACCGAATCGATTTAGCCGGTGATATCTTCGTTATCACATACGATGGAGCGAGAATCATCAGCATAGCAGCAGATAGCGTACCCACATTAAGCAGTATAAGAGAGAGCCAATTTAAGTCTATTGGCACTGCATGTAGATAGTATATTGAAGGATCGAGGGTTATAAATTTAAAATAAGATTGTAGTAAACACAGCGTAATACCGATGGCATTACCCCAAAGCATCCCTTTACCAATTAGAAAAAATGCTA
>CAMQTD010000152.1 GCA_947036995.1 uncultured Parabacteroides sp. | reverse complement strand
CTTGCATCACTTCTTTGGAAAGAACTTGGTGAACATCCTGGACCGAGGGGTAATATAATCTACGAAAAAGCAACAGGCAAAACAAAGTATATCGTTGATTTCTCTGAAGGTGTTCTATTTAATTCCACCCGAGGAGAAGAGGTTATTGTTACAGATGAATACCTTTTAATGCCAACTCAGTGGGTCGACTTAGAAAAGCGCATCAAGAAAGAGATACTAAGCGCTGATCAGCAAGTAATTTTTGAAAAACTAGTAAATGCCAAAGATGAGGAAAACCCTGTACTTATCAAATACTCCTTTAAATAAAACGGTAACAAGAGAACCCTACAGCACAATGACAAAAGAGAAAATTAAACGTCTTTCGGAGCAGGTGTAAAAAACGTGCTTTCACCACAAAACAATGGTTCTAAACCAATTGCAGTGGGTGAAAAAAGTTTTTTATCAACTTATGTGAGAAGAGTGCGTTCAAATCTGAGGAATAAACTCACACAGTCTTTCAGTCAGTACCTCCCATGAAAGGGCGGTTTTGTGCTTTACTATTTGCGCATGGAAGTATGCCATTTGGTTGGGTGCAAATAGCGATTCGATCCCTTCGGTAAGAGATGCAGCCGTTATTTCGGGAACTACAATTCCCACTGCTGTTGTTCCAATGCTGTTGGGGAAGTCTCCTACTGGTGTGCTTACTACAGGAAGATCAAAATGATAAGCTACCGAAAGCACGCCGCTTTGTGTGGCTGTACGGTAGGGAAGTATCAATGCATCCGCTGCGGAGAAATAGGTTGCAATCTCACTATCTGCAATATATTGGTTGCAGACATGTATGCGCGATGCTGCACCGCTTTGCACAATCTGTTGTTGGTATTTATCGAAACTGCCGTAACACTCGCCAGCAATCAGTAGTTGATACCCTGCGTCTAGTTGTGTAAAGGCATCAATCAAAAGGTCTAACCCTTTATAGTCTCGTATCAATCCGAAGAAAAGCAATGTCTTTTTGGTTGCATCCAATCCTAACTGCTGCTTTGCAACAGTAGCATCTATCTTTGCCCCAAAGTGGGTGTAGAGTGGGTGAGGGGTGAGGAGGTAGTTTGCCTTTGGGTGCATCTTCTTTAGGTCCGATGCTACTTGTTCGCTTAATACAACAAATCCAGCACACTGCTTAAAAAGTAGTGTAGCGAGGGGTTGGTCAAAGAAGCGAGGTTCGTGCGGGATCGCATTGTGTATCAGTGTGATTACTTTGCAATGTTTCTTCATCCTGTTGGCAATGTGTGCGTAAGCAGGTACAAAGAAAGACATCCAATAGCTTATAATCAATACATCTGGATCGAAAGCCTTTATCGCCTCAACCGTTTTAAAATAACTCAGTGGGTTGATGCTATCCAGTGTGCGGACACTCGGTATAGGGAGTGTCTCCTCCTTTGGGTCTACATACTGCGTCTTGCCCGGAAAGAGCAAATCGGGGTATAGCCGTGAGAAGTTGAACGCTTTCACCTCAACGCCTGCTGCATCGAGGGAGTTGTAAAGCATTCCACTAAATTGAGCAATTCCTCCACGATAGGGAGAGAAGGGGGAGAGTATGGCAATCTTCATTGTTTCAGTGCTTTTAGATTTTCAATAGATAGTAACCACACGTAGTCCAAAAGTTACGTAGATAGGGAATGTTTGCACATTCAAATATTTTACGTGGCTTAAGTCCGAACTTTACTTCGTAGTTTGGATTGATAAAGTAAAGCACCTCTTCTGCTACCTGATAATCTCCTTTCTTAACGATGCGAAGAAAGCGTTCGAGGCTAATGCCTGTCTCTTTAATCTCCATCAAGGCTTGAGGGTTTTCTCCTGCCGTTGTTAAACACCACTTGTAAAGCGATTTGGGCAAGAGGTGAAGAAAAGGAAAATGAGATAACAGCTTGCTATTGCATATCTGTTGATGCCCTCCAAAAGGGTTTTGCCATGGGGGAAAGGCTACAAACACAACACCATCTTCTTTTAAGAACTGACGCATAACGGTGATAAACTCCGCTTGATGGGGTAAGTGCTCTATTACATCGCGGAGAATGATTACATCAATTTGATGCTGCAATGTTTTTACCTTGAATATATCTTCGCAAATTAACGCAAGATTGGCTTGATGCGGATGATCGGCATATAGCTTTTTGCCTGCTTCGATCTTCCCTGCATCAATATCAATTCCTGTTACTTTACACCCTCTATCCAACAGCGGCTTAAGGTTACCCCCTTCGCCACATCCTATTTCGAGGATGTGGGAGTTAGCGGTAATCTGCTTATGCTTTTCGATAAATGGAATTACATATTTCTCGGTTGTATAACTCTGTTCGTTGAAATAGAGCTTCCTATCGGCGTGTCGCTGTTGCATAATAGAGTAATAATATAATTAGTATCTGTAATGTTCTGGTTTGTACGGACCTTCTACAGGCACACCAATATAATCGGCTTGTGCTTGAGTTAGTGTAGATAGTTTAACGCCAATACGCTCTAGGTGTAGGCGTGCTACCTCTTCGTCTAAACGCTTTGGTAAACGGTATACACCAATCTCATAAGGCATCGTCCATAGATCAATCTGCGCAAGTGTTTGGTTTGTAAATGAGTTACTCATTACAAATGAAGGGTGACCTGTTGCACAACCCAAATTAACCAAACGACCTTCTGCTAAAAGGAACAATGCATTTCCTGCTGGGAATGTATATTTGTCTACTTGAGGTTTGATGTTCAAGTGTTGTACTCCTGGATAGCTAGTCAAACGCTCTACTTGTATCTCGTTATCAAAGTGTCCGATGTTACAAACAATGGCTTGATCTTTCATAGAGATCATATGCTCAAGTGTAAGAATGTCTTTGTTTCCTGTTGTTGTTACAAAGATATTTCCCTCTTTTGCTGCCGCTTCCATTGGCACTACTTCGAAACCTTCCATCGCTGCTTGAAGCGCACAGATTGGGTCGATCTCCGTGATAATTACACGTGCTCCGTACGAACGCATAGAGTGTGCACATCCTTTACCAACATCTCCATAACCAGCTACAACAACGACTTTACCAGCAATCATTACATCGGTTGCTCTTTTGATTCCGTCTGCCAATGATTCACGACAGCCGTATAGGTTGTCAAACTTCGATTTAGTTACCGAGTCGTTTACATTGATAGCAGGAACTAATAGTTCGCCTTTTTCCATCATCTGATATAAACGGTGTACACCCGTTGTAGTCTCTTCAGAAACACCTTTCATCTCAGCGATGGTGCGGTGCCAGCGTTGTGAGTCTTCTGCTAGGATGCGGTGCAGTGTATCTAGGATAATTTGCTCTTCGTGTGTTTCGCCAGCACGGTCAATGTACGCTGCATCGTTCTCAGCTTGGAATCCCCAATGCATCAATAATGAAGCATCTCCACCATCGTCTACAATCATTTGCGGACCGTTACCATCAGGGAAACGCATTGCCATATCTGTACACCACCAATACTCTTCTAAGCTTTCGCCTTTCCATGCATATACCGGAACACCTGCTTCGGCAATAGCGGCGGCAGCATGATCTTGTGTTGAAAAGATGTTACAACTTGCCCAACGTACATCGGCACCCAATGCAACAAGGGTTTCAATCAATACGGCTGTTTGGATTGTCATGTGAAGAGAACCCATGATACGGGCACCTTTAAGCGGTTGCTGTTTACCATATTTAGCGCGTAAAGACATCAATCCGGGCATTTCATGCTCTGAAATTTCAATCTCTTTGCGACCAAACGCAGCTAAACTCATATCAGCTACCTTATAAGGTAGGTTGGTAGGAAATAATGTAGTCTCCATTATATATTCTATTTAAATTGTATTTCGAGAAAACAAAGGTACAAATTTGTTTCATGAAATCGCTTCTAAGTCACTATCTTTGCAAGGATGTAATATAAAATAATCAAATAGCATTGACGAATGGAATCTAAAGAAATAGCACGCACCACGTTAAAAACGATCATATCACTTAGTATTGGCTTTGTTTTGCTTTGGCTTATTTATCGTAAAGTTAATCTCGATGCAGTGCTGGAGGTGATGCGTACGGGGGTGCGTTACGATATTTTGGTGGGGTCGTTATTCTTTGGGCTTGCTGCTAATATAATGCGTGCGATCCGATGGAAGTTATTAATCAATGCGATGGGAGAGAAGCCGCGCACCATCAATATCATCTGGGCAGTACTCGGAAACTATACAATCAATCTTATATTACCACGCATGGGCGAAGTATGGCGGTGTGCTATGATTAAGAAGTATGATAAGATATCATTCACTAAGCTGATCGGGACGTTACTAGTAGATAGGGTAAGTGATGTTGTGGCGATAGGGATTATTACACTGCTGATTATGGTATTCAATGTTCAGTTCTTTACAGATTTCTTTAGTAACAATCCAACGCTTATGGATGGGTTTATTCAGTTGATTCAATCTCCTTGGCTCTATATTATTACAGTTGGTTTTGGTATTATGATCTATATTCTATTTCGTTATATGGGTCATCTTTCCTTGATTGTACGCATCAAAGCCGTGCTTAAAGATATCTATGAGGGGCTTTATACTATTATTGGTCTTAAACATAAAGAAGTGTTTATCCTAGAGACTATCCTTATCTGGATGGGGTATTTTATCTTCTTCTACTCTACATTCTATGCCTTTAGCTTTACAAAAGATTTAGGGATTGTGGTTGGGTTGATAACCTTTACGATGGGAAGTATTGCCATCGCTGTACCTGTACAAGGGGGAATTGGTCCGTGGCACTTTATGGTAATCGCTTCGCTGGTTCTCTTTGGAGTAGATCCCAACGAAGCGGCTGCCTTTGCATTGATTGTGCATACCACCCAAACCCTTTGGACCGCATTGGTTGGGTTGGTTGGCGTGGTAGCACTACCTATGATGAATGAGAAGTAGATTACAACTGAACCTGTATGCCTTGATGATTGTTATCCAACGCTGCTCCTTTATCAAAGAATAGTTTTGCCTTTGCAGCATCACCCAATCCTAAGTAACCTAATCCCATGAGGTAGTTACAATGGATCTCATTCTTTTTGTCCATATCATCTTCCCATATTTGTAAATCGGGGAGTGATACAGCAAAGTAATCGAGCTTGAAGGTATCATAAAGATGCTTTTCGCCGTATGTGATTAGGTTGTTGAAACGTCCACGCGCTTCGGCTTCTCTGCCTAACTTGCGAAGTGCAACACCTTGATAGAATATTTTATCTGGCTTTTGATCGTTATAATACATGGCTGCTGCTGGCTGACTAAGACCTTTGCTGGCAGCTTCGAAACAGGCTTTAGCTTCGCTTTGCTTACCCATCTGCTCCAATATACAACCTTTGTAATAGTTGAAATCGTTCTCTTGTGCTCCGTATAGTTTGCCCTCTCCTAAGTTATGAGGATAGGTAAAGCAGGCTTCAATTAGTGCCAATGCTTCGGGGTAGGCTTTGTTTGCGATCAGCTCCTTTACCAATTCAACACGTGCCAACTGATATTGAGCCGTTACCTTGCCTTCGCCACCTTCCCAAGGGTGGAACTGACGGGCATCAATCAATGCAATGG
>CAMQTD010000151.1 GCA_947036995.1 uncultured Parabacteroides sp. | reverse complement strand
GAAAAAAGCACTATCGCCAATATATTTAATACTTTCTAATTCAAGGTTATTTAGTGTAATACAGTCGCTAAAAGCCTTCTTTTTAATAGAATCAATCTGTGTGAGAGTTGCAGATTTTAAGCTTTCACAGCCAGCAAAAGCAGAGGAGTCAACCACATTACCTTTAGAAGACTCTCTTTTCTGGTTAAATGCTGCTTCAACTGTTTTTATTCCACTATAAGCAAAAGCAGATTTTCCTATTCTATTTACATTTTTGATAACAATATCATGTGTTAATTTCTTACATTCAGCGAAAGCACGATTGTCTACCATGGTTATATTGTCTAGGTTGTCGATGGATTTCAATACACTACATCCATCGTAAGCTTGTTCTGGAAATTCTGTAATCCCAGGGCTATAAACAGTTGTAAGTTCTTTACTTCCAGCAAACATGCCCTTTGCTATTTTTGATGCATTTGTTAGACTTACTGTTTTAATAGCATTATTACCCATCCAAACCACCGGATCAAACGAAGGGACCTCATCCATTTTTAAATGCACTTGAATATTTTGTGCAACAAGCGCTACCTCTTTGAGTGTGGTTATGAGGTTGTTTAATTTCCAATTTGGACGAATAGTATCTGAAATATTCCATACCTCTTCTGTTATTGCTGATGGATTTACAAGTTTTTTGTATCCTCCATAGGGATACCAAATGCGGTCTGTCGGTTTGCCCTCTACGAATACAGTAAAATCCTGTATTCTTAATGGTAGGTCTAAATTAAACAGCACCTTTTTTCCAGCTTTTAATACCTGACCTCCAATATTTATCTTATGTTCAATGCCATTTACTGTAATTTCAATTGCTGCATCAGGGTGAAGTGTTTGTGGTAGAATCATCATATAGCCATTGTCTCCAATAACTAATTCATTCGTTTCATTTACTGTAAATCCCTTACTGTATGGATCTGAAGGGTCTCTCTTTGCTGATGTTGAAGAGGTAAGAAACTCGGATCCAAGTTCCCATTTAAGTTGAAGCTCCCCTGCACCAGAGATTGAGATGTTTTCTGGTCGGAGATATCCAGGAGTTCGTATCTTACTAATCGAAATTTTAGTAACCTCTTGAAGCGAACCAGTTATTTTAAATCCAATAGCTGTTAGCGCATGGAAAAACGTGAGTCGTTCTGCTGCTGATGCATGAACTCCACTGGTTGGTTTCTTCGAATTAATATTTGCTGCAATCATTAAATCGGGTTGCTTCGAACAGTCTTTGTTAGGATGGTATTGCAGGTATAGATTACCTGCATCCGTATAGACATATATGCCACTTTCTGGCGAGCCAGGAATTTCATACTCAATCTCTTCAAAAGGATAGTAGGCATAAAAAGAGTAGAACGGATCCAAATCAGACCAATATGTTGAAGAAGGAGATGTCCATCCCGTAGGTCCATAAGAAAATTTTTCATTATTCAGTACCTTTACACCTATATTATTAATACTGTCTGTCTCTCCAAGCTCCTTTTCATGCACAAAACCAAACAGACCAAAAGGTTTTTCTTGAAATTTTTTGGTGTCTGTTGTGAGAGCAGCTCGAGTTGTTTGGGCTAATGGCTCTGTTGTAACGGAAAATTGAATTTTATTTTTTTGAGAATTAGCCTCTTGCAATATCTCCTCTTCTTGGCATCCCATTAGGATAGCAAAAAAAGAGAGAAGGGTTAGTATATTTATTTTGTCTGTACTCATTATTCTATTTCTATTTTATTAATTCTCGCTTGCTTATCTATTCGCTTTAGGCGTTAAATCTAATGTTAGTTTGTATTTATGATTTCGCATAAATGCTAATTTGTCTGTTGTTTTTGTGTATAATATAGTTTCAGTAGTGTTGCTACCATAAACTGTAATCGTAATTTCATTGTGTTCAAAATTACACGGAAATAGCGCATAGTCAAAAATCATAGCTGCACCTGCTTTACTTCCAGTAATAGGTATTGTTATAGCGTTCGCAAAAGTGTGTCCACTGCTTGTGAGATTGGCTGTTTTAACGTTTACAATGGCTTTAGATATGAAAATGCTTTTAGTTGCATCTGTACTTGATAAAATAATTTTCGTTACCGTGTTACCTGCTGGAACCTGCTCAATATTAAATCGAATAAAACTCATTACTTGCCTAAAAGGTAAGTTTGGGAAGTTATATGCAGTAGCACTCGTTGCTGTAGCTTTTGCTCCTGTTGTTAAATACCCCTGCTTATTGATGTTATGGCTACCACCCGCAATAGGAGTAGTAGGTAGTGCAATTGATCTGTTTAATGCTGTGGAGAGGGTTGTTTCTCCCGCAGCTGTTATTGTATATGCCGTGGAGCTATATGGATATATTCCATAAAGGTCTGCTTCGCCACTCCAAGGTGCAACACTTCCTGTTAACAGAGCTTTCTTTGCCGCTTGGGTTGCTGTAAATTGTTGATTGCCATTATTAGGTGCAATAATACTAAGCTGATCTCCTATCTCCCAGTTGAAAGCGTAAGAGCCATTTGTAGCAACCTCGTCGTAACTCACTTTTGTAGCATAATTCTCACTTAATGCCAATACCTGAACATCGATCATTCGATCTATCTGAGACGAAGTATCGATCTCGTGTTTATCACACGAGATAAACGCAGCAACAAGTAGGCTATATACTATTTTATAGTTCATTTTTTTAGTTATAAATGTAGTCAGTATTTAATTAAAGGATAATATCCTCTTCAATCAGATCTTCTCCTGATCCAGACTCAGGCTTAGTGTCGGGATCGTTAATAATTACATCCGTTCCATCCCCCCAAGGCTTTGTTGTAACACCAGCGCCAAGAATTACAATAGGATCTAATGTTGGCTTACCATTTTCGTCATGTTCTACACCAAAATCTAACAGGTAGGTTGTTCTTTCTCCTGCAATCCAAAAAGGTTTGTTCTCTTTATCTACTGAAGCAATTGGTGTGTAAAGACAATATTGTTCTTTGATCTCTTCGATCGGTGTCTCAGTAATTTTTTTTCCATCCCCAAAGATTAATATTTTTTTAGTGTGATCGGATATATCTACCTGATATATATCGCAGTAGATCTTTAGATAGGCTCCTTTATCAACTGTGTTATTTGTCTCAATCGAATTCTTGGGATCCCACCCTTTAAATGCTTGAGGAATAAGCATAAGTGTGTTTTCAAAATTCTGTTTGCCGTATGTCGGCTTTTGGGGGTCATATACATTGGTAATACTTTGTACATAATCTTTGATGATAAATTGATCATCGCACCCGATTGAAACATTGTGATAATTGGGGCGTGTATCAGTCGTAGTCCAGCTGTTTGTAATTTGTTTATCATTCAGTACAGAGATTGCAGGAGCTGTAAATGTACCTTTAGAGTTAACATTATGTAGAGTTAATGCTTTAATTTGTACATGAATATTTTTCTCTGCTATTGCATCAAAATGTATCTGCGTTAATAAATGCCTAAATATAAGCGGTACAGGTGATTGTGCAGCAATTGATGCGGGCGATTTATGACCGATCGTTGCCGCATACATTACATCATCCTGCATGCCTCTTAGGGTATTGTCCGTTTTTATGGATGTTCTATCGACCGGTGTACCATCTGAGCGTTTAAACAGCTGTTTTTGTATTATATAAGGTCGATTTTCAGTAGATAAAATAGCATCCGTATCATAGTTTAAAGATACATCACCATTTGCCTGCATTGCAATGTTGGTCAGTTGCTTATTTTGTTGAGGAGAATAGGCACAAAAATTGAATGTTTCTTCTTTCATTGGCCAGTGCATCGCTGTTTGATGCTCCCATATAAATCTTCCATTTTCGAATGCTTTTCCTGTTATTGTATTGCCATCCGTTGAAGTTCCTGCATATACTGTGTAATCCCCCGTAGTCGTATTATAGATATAGCTCGTCACCCCAAATGTTCTGCCTGTTCGTTTGAATCCATTCAGATTATAGCCATCACCTACATGCAATATAGGTAAGCTTCTTGTTGCATTTTCGGTTGTTGAGAATACCGAAGTAGTGAATGCTATTTTAGTCTCTTCACTATCCTCAGTCCATACAGTATGATCTTCCGAGCAAGCAAATAGAGTGGAAGAGAGTGCTATAAATAGATGTATTTTCATTTTTTTTATTTGATATATCATGGAGTTATTGCTTGTATTTTTGCTTTGTATTCTGGATATTCTTCTTGATACGTAGCTAGAGCTGTTGAAGGCACATAAAGCACTAAAGCTGGATCACATCCATCAAATGTCTCAAGTTTCTCGCTTCCACCCATATTTGTTTTGCGCATTGTAGGAGGTGTTTTATTCAGAATTGTTACGCTTTTTAGCGCGGCACAGTTGTAAAATGCGGCACCACCAAAATCTCTAAAATTTTCAGGGATCGTTATTGATTTAAGTCCCGATGCTGCAAATGTCAAACTTCTATTTTTTTCATATGCTTCCCTACTATATGAAAATGAGTGTATTGTTTCGGGGAGCAGAATCTCTTTTAGAGATTGATCTCCATAGAATTGCTTATACTTGATGCTTGTTGTTGTGGTTTTTGAGATATCAATATATTCGATATCCTTTAAAGTTGTAGGCTTATCTATTTGATTGAACACATCGAAATCATTTTCATCGAGAGCACTGCCTACCACAACAATCTTTTTCACACCTGAATATACACCAGATACGTGTGGAAATGATGATGCAGGAAGATTAACTATCTCATCATTTAAATAGTGTGTGTTTAAAAAGGTTATAGCAGGGTATTTTGTAATTATTCGTTTACCTTGCTCTGCTGTTTTAGTTGGGTAATGTGTTGCATCATTTAAATTGATTTGTAATTTGTAGATATGATTTCGTGTTAATAGCAATGGTTTTAATTGATCCGAATGCATTTCATACATTATATAATCGCGATGTTCACCAGCTGTACCACTTATATCAGCCTTTTTATATGTTGTTTTAATGTAAAAAACAAATGGAATCTCAGATAAGTTGATTCCCGGAAACATTGCTATTTGAGCGTTTAGTATGTGCGGTTTTATCTCGGGAGAAGGGGTTAGGCTTCTTGGTGCTAATTTTTTTGTTACCACTTCTTCGGGATGTATATCTTTAAGAATCGTTGCTATAATTGTATCTGTTTTAGAAGTTATATCATCGTTATAATTAAGTCTCTCTGGATTATCGGAGATTGTAACCGTTGATTTAGTTGTGAATATTTTCTCCTTTGCTACCATGCGTATTTCAAGAATATGCTCATCTGTTGGTATATTTATTTCGAATTTAAGAAAGCTCATAACTTGCTCAAAAGCAAGTTTTTCAATCATATAATGATTTGTGCTAATATCTCCACGTGCTACAGATTTAGCCAATAAATAACCGTGGTTATTTGTACCTCCTTGCATAATCGTATGGTCTTCAAGAACCATTATTTCATGCTTATTTGGTACGGTAAATGTTATTGATCCCTCCGCTGAAATCGTATTTGTTTCACTGTATGGAAACACTGCATAAGCGACGTGATCCAGGGCATCGTCCCATCTTACAATCTCACCAGTCAAAGAGGCTGTAGCACCATTTGGTTCTGCCACTGTAAATTTACTGTTATTATTAT
>CAMQTD010000150.1 GCA_947036995.1 uncultured Parabacteroides sp. | reverse complement strand
ATGAACTAAGAGACGAGATTGATTTTGGCAAACAAAGCATTCCTAAATTATTTAAGAAGATTCTAATACCCACGCTTTGGGGTATGCTTTCGACCGCTTTATTTATAATTACGGATGGCATATTTGTGGGCAAAGGTGTTGGAAACACGGCTTTAGCGGCGGTAAATATCGTAGCACCTTTCTATTCGGTAGCTTCAAGTATCGGTTTGATGCTTGGTATGGGGGGCTCTATTATTGCCTCGATTCATTTAGCAAATAAGAAATTTAAAACAGCGCAGCTTGTAGTTACGCAGGCTGCAGCTACTGTAATTATAGTGTTGGCTATTATTACGGTACTCTCGCTGCTATTTATTGACACACTACTCGTAACCATCGGTGCATCGCCCGAACTCTTGCCTTTGGCACGGGCGTATGCGTATGGAATGATTCCCTTTCTTATAACAGGAGGATTGATTAACAGCATACCATTCTTTATACGCCTAGATGGTTCGCCTAACTATGCGATGCGGTGCTCTGTTGTGGGGGCTATTGTGAATATTATTCTTGATTATATATTTATTTTTGTATTTGAATGGGGGGTGTTCGGTGCTGCTATTGCAACAAGTATTGGTAATACATTGGGGGCGTTGATGGCGTTTGCTTATCTATTCAACAAAGGTAAAATACTGAAATTTGTTAAGGTTAAGCTATCACGCAAAGGGATACGTATGAGTCTGCGCAATGTATGGTATATGTGTAAATTGGGGGGTGCTTCGTTTATTGGACAAAGCGCTGTTATTATATTAATCATATGTGGCAATCTCGTTTTTGTAAGAGAGCTTGGTACTGATGGTGTTGCTGCATTCTCGGTTTGCTGCTATATATTCCCCCTAATTTATATGATATATACCGCTGTATCACAATCTGCTCAGCCTATTATATCATACAACTACGCCAATAAATCTACATTACGCGTTAATGAGGCGTTCCGACTATCGCTAGCTTCGAGTATTGGCATAGGCTTAATCTTAGCAGTAGGCATGATCACATTTGCACCACAAATAGCCTCTCTTTTTCTGGAACGAGGAACAGCTTCGTATGAGATTGCAAGCAGCGGTTTGCCACTATTTGCTATCGGGTTTATCTCGTTTGCTATCAATATGATGAGTATAGGTTACTTTCAGAGCATTGAGCAGATTAATAAAGCAATGATAATTATCCTGCTCAGAGGAATTATCTTCTTGCCGCTATTCTTCTACCTAATGCCCCTTATCTGGAGCAAAAGTGGCGGATGGCTCGCAGTGCCTGCTGCCGAAATAGTGACAAATATCTGCCTGATATTTATTTATAGAAAAGATAAAATGGCAAACAGTTCTATAAATAAGGTGTGAGCATTGCCCCCTTCGGAGTGGCTTATTGTTGGTAAGGTTAGTTATATAAAAAAGGAAATCCGCTACAAGCATCAAACTTGTAGCGGATTTCCTTTTTATTTATTATTCAATCGAAGTGATCAATACGTCTCACGTAAATGTTTTACGGTGATCGGTGTTTTGCCTTCCTTGGTTAGTTCGGGTGCTGTGATGATTACTTTTTTGGTCTCTCCTGGGAGTAGGTCGAAGAAGTTATCGGTGAAGCGTGCGCCTTGGATAGGTATTTCGATGAATACATCTTTTGCTAAATGAGACGACTTAAGCGTTACTTCGTATGCGCCATCGTTGTATTTAACTTTCTGACGAATTGCTGTTTCGGGCAAGTCTAAGAACTTAGGATGCTCAAAGTAGAAGAGTTGTTGATCTAATACATCTCCGTTGCTCGCTTTCAGTGTTAGTTGCATAACGGCGTTGGTACGCTGTGCTGCTGTTGCCACTGCGGCAGAGTCTTGAGACAATACACGTGTAGAGGTATTCCCTTTCATATCTACTTTGTGACGCTCCTTTTTGATTACTTTACCATCAAAATCAATTAGCTTGGTTTCGAGTGTTAGGTTATCTCTATCCTTTAGCTCGTCCGAGATTAGGTAGTAGTTTAGTTTACCATCTTCTTCGATCGCATTTACGTATACTGGTGCAAAGGCGCGTTGTGCTTGGTAGTGTAGCGCTTTCCAGTTGCCAAAATAGTCGATACTCGACCATGATACAACAGGCCAGCTATCATTCAACTGCCAATAAAGTGTACCCATACAGTAAGGGCGATTGCGGCGGTGTGCCTCAAAGCCGTGGCGCATACCTGTTCCTTGGAGTACGAGTCCGACATAAACAAAGTCTTCGAACTTTTCAGGAACGTGATAATACATATCCATGTAGGTGCGAATAATTGAGTTTCCGGTGCTACTCTTTTGGTGTGCCTTCATTACGTCAGATTCTAATGCGTAATCTGCTGGCGTTGCAAAAGTAGAGATTACCTTCATCTCAGGGAATGCTTGAAAGCCGAACTCACTCATAAAACGAGAGAGGCGTGTATCTAAGATTTCGAAAGGCTCACGTCCGTACCAAACACCCCAATAGTGGCTGTCGCCATGTCCTAATGATGCTGGTCGTCCCCAGTTTGCCGAGTCTGGCGAGCTGTGTACGTAGAAGCGGTCTGGGTCTAACTCCTTCACTTTGTTTGGAAGTAGCTCTTTGAATAGTTTATCATATCCTGTAAACATATCTTGGTGTACCTCTTTGCTAAACTTCTTTTCCCAACCCCAATATTTAATGGCTTCGAGAATTTCGTTGTTACCACACCACATCGCAATGCTTGGGTGGTTGCGCAAACGGCGGATGTTATAATCTGCCTCTTGCTCTACTAAGTTCAAGAACGCAGGATCGGATGGGTAACTGGTGCAGGCAAACATGAAATCTTGCCAGATCAATATACCATGCTTATCAGCTAATTCATAGAAATAATCGTCTTCGTAGACACCCCCACCCCATACACGAATCATATTCATGTTGGCAGCAACAACATCTTCGAAAAGACGTTCGTAGTCTTTTTTCTTTACGTTGGTAAGGATAATATCATTCGGGATGTAGTTTGCTCCTTTGGCGAAGAGTGGTTGCCCGTTTACTTCAAAGAAAAATGACTTGCCATCTGCATCTGGTTGATTTACGACACGTATGGTGCGCAGACCGATACGGTGGCTCTTCTCAGCAACAATTTTATCTGCTGCTCCGATCACCTCAACTTTGAAATCGTACAGCGTTTGCTCTCCCCAACCGATAGGCATCCAAAGCTTTGGATTTGTAAGGGTCATGTTTTGAGCAATGTTGTTTATTCCAGGGTTAAGCGCAACTGTTTTGCGGTCTGATTGAATCAGCTTGCCATCTAACGAACAGGTGAACAATACGTCGGCTTTGGTTGCTTGCTTTTCGATCGAGTTTACTTGAATCACGTTTGTGATGGATGCTTTCTCGGTCGAAATAGACGCTTGCTTTACCTCAAAGTCTTCGATTGTAGCTACATGAAATAGGTTTAAATCTATCGGACGCCAAACGCCTACACCTGCCATGCGGATACCCCAATCCCAGCCGTAGTGGTAGGGTGCTTTGCGGGTAAATACGCTGGTGCGGATTTCGTGGTGATCGTTGTCTGCTGGATAGTTAAATCCATTGGTCTCATATTGTGGCAATACCTTATTGATGGGCGAGTAGAAATGAATCTGCAATCTATTCTCTCCCTCTTTAAGTAGTTCTTTTACGGGAACATCATAACCTACAAACATATTTTCGGCTCTTAATATCTGCGATCCATTGAGGTACACATCGGCATAGGTGTCTAACCCCTTAAAAGCTAATAAGGCACCAGGATATTGCAACTGCTCTTTGGTGAGTGTAAAGGTGGTGCGATACTCCCAATCACGATCTTCTACCCATTGGATTTTAGTTTGATTAAGTCCATAGAATGGATCAGGCAACGCCTCTAATGCCAATAGGTCTTGATGCACAGTACCAGGAACGGTAGCGTGCTTCCAATCGCTCTTTCGAGCCTCTGTAAACTCCCAATTATCTGTTAATTGAATTTGTTGAAATGTATTTTGCTGAGCAAAGGCTGCAACACCTGCTAAACAAAGCGCCAAAGCAGCAAGTTTAATTTTACGCATAAGTTTAAATAGATTGTAATGATATAATGTTTTTCGTATAACAATAAGGTTGATTCAAGTAAAAGATTAAATATCTTTTACTTGAATACCGTACTTTGTAAGTAACGCAAAGAAATCTTTTCGCCCACAGTATGAACGTGATGAGTGCTGGATGTATAGATCACTTGCTGTCTTCATATCGTACCCTTTGCGGAGTGCTGATAGCATAAGAAATGGCTCAAGTCCGTCTTCGCCATACATGTCGAATAGGGCAACACTGAGTATAGTCCAATCACCTTCTTCTTTTGTAATATCAATTTTACGCTTGGCTAAGTAGTCAATTGCACGTTCAATATCTCTCCATTCACTTATAACTGGTTTTACTTGACCGTCTTCTGTTATCGCTTTCTTCTTTTTTGACTTCATTTTGTTTGTTTTAAAAGGCATATAGTAACCGACAAAGTTAATACAATATAAAGGAATCACCTCAACGATTAATCATTTTTACATCTATTGTGCATGCAGCGTAACGACTATTCGATCCATTTGTGCCACTTTTGGTCGTTATCGTAGCCCGAAGCAACCATTGTTTCGATAAATTGCAGTCCACGTACACCATCTTCGACACGTGGAAAATCTAACCACTCGGGCTTAGGAGTTTCGTTATTCTTCAGTGCACGCAACGTTAATGCAAAGTTACGGTAGATGTTGGCAAATGCTTCGATATACCCTTCGGGGTGTCCTCCTGGCGTACGGCTATTCCATTGAGCAGCAGCTCCCATATAGGAGTTCCCTACACGTAACATTTCTGTTGGTCTATCTGTCCATTTAGCCCATAGGGTGTTGGGCTCTTGTTGGTTCCATTCAAAACCGCCTTTCTCGCCATATACACGAATCTTTAAGCTGTTCTCCTCTCCTGCTGCTATTTGCGAAGAGGTTAACACTCCTTTTACACCTGACTCGTAGCGTAAGAAAGCACAGCCATCATCATCAATAGGTCTGCCAGGAACGAAGGCGTTGAGATCAGCAGAAAGTTCTTCTACTTTCAATCCTGTTATATATTCTGAAAGGTGCCAAGCGTGTGTACCGATATCGCCTACGCAACCTGCTTTGCCCGAACGTTTAGGATCTGTGCGCCATCCGGCATTGTTTCCTCCTTCGAGCTCGATGCGTTTGGCAAGCCATCCTTGGTTGTATTCGACATACAAACGGCGGAGTTTACCAAGTTCGCCATTTGCAATGCGTTCTTTTGCCTCTTTTACGGCTGGATAACCTGTATATGTATGTGTGAGTGCTAAAAGTAATCCTGTTTCTGTTACTTTTTGTTGAAGGAGTTTTGCCTCCTCGAGCGAAAAGGTCATTGGTTTATCTACTACCACATGAAAACCATGCGCTAATGCCAACATAGCCGGGTCGAAGTGCCAACGGTTTGGGGTAACGATGGTTACAAAATCCATGCGATCGCCTTCGGGAAGTGTGGCTTCGTGTGCAATCATCTCTTGGTAGGTGTCGTAAATGCGATCTTCTGGTAAGAAGTAAGATTGCCCCGAACTGCGAGAGATTGCAGGGTCTACACTAAAACATCCGCACACTAACTCGATCTGATTGTCCATAAATGCTGCTAGTCGGTGGATGGCGCCGATAAAGGCGTCGCTTCCTCCGCCAACCATGCCCATTCTTAATTTTCTGTTTTTCATGATAATAA
>CAMQTD010000149.1 GCA_947036995.1 uncultured Parabacteroides sp. | reverse complement strand
CCCCCTTAATTAAGGGCAATATAGCTACAACGGGCATTTCTTTATTCAGTAAATCGTATTGGCGATAACCAATACGATATTAACTGTTATTAATCTAGCTCCAAGTCCGTATTAAACAACTCAACCCAAGGTAAACCATGTTTGTTTAGTTGCTCCATGAATGGATCTGGGTTAAATTCTTCTACGTTGAAGACTCCTGGTTTGCGCCATTCGCCTGTTAGGAACATCATGGCTCCGATCATGGCTGGGACACCTGTTGTGTAACTTACACCCTGTGCGCCAGTCTCTTTGTATGCAGCTTCGTGGCTACAGTTGTTGTATACGTAGTAGGTCGATTCTTTGCCTGCTTTGTCGATACCTTTAATTCGGCAACCGATCGAAGTTTCGCCTGTATAGTTCTCTCCTAGTTCACCTGGATCAGGCAATACTGCTTTTAAGAATTGGATTGGAACAATCTCTACACCATTATAGATGATTGGATCGATGCGAGACATACCAATATTTTGAATCACACGTAGGTGCGTTAGGTACTCTTGACCGAAAGTCATCCAAAAGCGTGCACGCTTCAATGTTGGGTAGTTCTTTACTAAAGACTCCAACTCTTCGTGATTGATTACATAAGACTCCTTTGCACCAATGTTTGGATACGTTAGCGCTTTATGTATCTCGTGTGGCTCTGTAGTAACCCATGCACCATTCTCCCAGTAACGACCCACTTGAGTAACCTCACGGATGTTGATTTCTGGATTGAAGTTTGTTGCAAAAGCCTTTCCGTGATCGCCACCATTACAATCTACAATATCAAGATAATGCATCTCTGCAAAATGATGTTTCGCTGCATAGGCAGTAAACACACTCGTTACACCTGGATCGAATCCACAACCTAAGATAGCTGTAAGTCCAGCCTCTTTGAAACGCTCTTGATAAGCCCACTGCCAGCTATACTCATATTTAGCTTCATCCTTAGGCTCGTAGTTTGCTGTATCTAAGTAATTCACACCACACGCCAAACAAGCATCCATTATTGTTAGATCTTGATAAGGCAACGCAACATTAATAACCAATTCTGGTTTATGTTCATTAAACAGAGCGATAAGCTCCTCTACATTATCTGCATCAACCTGTGCAGTTTTAATTCTATCCGACCCAATTGCTTTAGCAATAACATCACATTTCGATTTAGTGCGGCTTGCCAACACAATCTCAGTGAATACTTCAGGATTCTGTGCTACTTTGTTTACAACAACAGTACCTACTCCCCCTGCCCCAATAATTAATACTTTTCCCATTTAATTATCAATTTATTATTACACGTACGTAAAAGATCTTTCACATAAAACAGTCATGCAAAAAAAGACTTTCCACTGCAAAGATACAATTTCCATTTATATTTTTTACCTTTGCTCTCACTTAAGAGCTATAATTACATAATTTTTAATCCACTAATAAATGGTAAGATGGTAGATATATTACAACTTCAAACCCCTTGTTATGTTCTCGAAGAAACATTGTTGAGGCGAAACCTTGCAACTATTCTGTCCGTAAAAGAGCAAGCATCCGTAGATATTATCCTTGCTTTCAAGGCTTTTTCGCTGTGGCGTGCCTTCCCGATTGTTAGAGAGTATATTGGTTACTCTACTGCTAGTTCGGCATTTGAGGCATTGCTTGCCAAGAATGAGATGAAAAGCTTGGCACACACCTACTCGCCTGCCTATACGGAGCAAGATTTCCCAACTATTTTAGCGTGTAGTAGTCATATCACGTTTAATTCACTGTCTCAGTTTGCCCGTTTTTATCCACAGGTAAAAAGTTACGAGCGTGCTATTGGTTGCGGTATTCGTATCAATCCCGAATATTCTACGGTAGAGACGGATCTGTATAATCCATGCGCGCCAGGGTCTCGTTTGGGTATTACATCGAATCTCTTGGGCGATACGTTACCCGATGGTGTGGATGGATTTCACTTTCACTGCCTCTGCGAATCGGACTCGTATGCGTTGGAGCAAGCCTTGATGCATGTAGAGGCGAAGTTTGGCAAGTTCTTGCCTCAACTTAAATGGTTGAATATGGGTGGTGGTCACCTAATAACACGTAGCGATTACGACACAAAGCATTTAATCGCAGTGCTTAAAGCCTTTAACGCAAAATATCCGAACCTTCGCTTGATACTCGAACCCGGAAGCGCTTTTGCATGGCAAACAGGTTACTTACAAGCCTCGGTTGTTGATATTGTAGAGAATCACGGTATCCAAACCGCAATCTTAGATATCTCCTTTACCTGCCATATGCCCGACTGCTTGGAGATGCCTTACAAACCGACTGTTCGGAATGCCTCTGAACCTATCGAAGGTAAACCAACCTACCGATTGGGTGGAAACTCCTGTTTAAGTGGCGACTTTATGGGCGATTGGAGCTTTGATGCACCGCTGAAAGTGGGCGATCCGATTATTTTCGAAGATATGATCCACTACACAATCGTTAAAACGTCCATGTTTAATGGCATTAAGCACCCCGATATTGTGCTACATAAAACAAATGGCGAGGCTGAACTGTTAAGATCTTTTGAATACGAGGATTACAAACACCGCATGGGTTGATCTTAATTTGAAAAAAACTAGCAATAAAATATTTCTAATTAAAAACATTATCTTTTCTTTGTATAGAATTTTAAAACAGAACAAATATGTATAACGAAACAAATGTCACGACAAGATTATTTGAGATTATTTACCCTAATAGCTCTTCTTTAGAGATGGTCTTTTACGCGCGTCCTTACAGCTATTCATAGTATTAATCAATTTTTACTCCCGAATTATTTAATGAAAACAAAGTATTTTGATTTAGTCGACCAGACTTATTATTTCCCGCAAGAAGAATTTACATTGGATGGCAACAATTTAGAATTTCACAAAATTGATTTGATGAAATTAATTAAAACGTATGGCACGCCACTGAAATTCACCTACCTCCCTCAGATATCCAACAACATCCAAAAGGCAAAAGGTTGGTTTGCCGCGTCGATGGCAAAGTATGACTACAAAGGAACATACAAGTATTGCTATTGCACCAAAAGCTCTCACTTTAAATACGTTTTAGACGAAGCGCTAAAGAATGATATCCATATCGAAACTTCTTCGGCATTTGATATCGATATTGTAGAGAAACTGAAAAAAGAGAACAAGATTAAGAACGACACCTATGTAGTGTGCAACGGATTTAAGCGTAAGCAATATATTGATAAGATTGCAAACTTAATTAACGATGGACATCAAAACTGCATCCCCGTTATCGACAACTACGAAGAGCTGCACCTCATTCAAAAAGCAACGAACAAACCCTTTGATATCGGTATCCGCATTGCCTCGGAGGAAGAGCCTAAGTTTACCTTCTATACCAGCAGACTGGGTATTGGGTATCGTAACATTGTTCCGTTCTTCAACAAAGAGATTAAAGAGAATCCGCAGGTTAAGCTAAAGCTGCTGCACTTCTTTATCAACACAGGTATTAGAGATACTGCCTACTATTGGAACGAATTAAACAAATGTTTGAAAGTTTATATTCAACTAAAAAAATTAGCGCCTAGCCTCGACTCCCTAAACATTGGTGGTGGCTTTCCGGTAAAGAACTCCCTTGCGTTCGATTATAACTACGCCTATATGGTAGACGAAATAATCAACCAAATCAGCATCGTATGTAAAGAGGCGAACGTAGATGTTCCGCATATATTTACCGAATTCGGAAGCTACACCGTAGGCGAAAGCGCTGGAGCAGTATACGAGATTTTATATCAAAAGCAACAAAACGACCGTGAGAAGTGGAATATGATCGACTCTTCCTTTATCACCACCCTACCCGATACGTGGGCGATAAACAAACGGTTTATTATGCTGCCCATCAACCGATGGAACGAAGAGTACGAACGTGTGCTGCTGGGCGGATTAACCTGCGACAGCGACGATTACTACAACAGTGATCAGCACATGCACGCCATATACCTGCCCAAATACCATAAGGATAAGCCTTTATATATCGGCTTTTTCAATACGGGGGCATATCAAGAGTCGATAGGGGGCTTTGGAGGAATCCATCACTGCCTTATACCTCAACCGAAACAGATACTTATTAATAAAAATAACGAAGGAGAATTAATAACTAGCGTTTTCTCAGAAGAACAAAATGCTGAGGGCATGTTAAAAACTTTAGGATACGATGAACTATAAGAAAAACTACCTAGACATACCTAATGAGTATGCAACTATTGAACATGCTAACGTCGTGTTGATTCCTGTTCCTTATGATGGAACAAGTACGTGGCAAAAAGGGGCAGATAAAGGTCCCGAGGCATTTCTAGAAGCTTCCGAAAGTTTAGAATACTACGATATCGAAACCGATTCGGAAGTGTACAAGCAGGGTGTATTTATTGCCGAGCCTGTTAGTGAAATGGATACGCCAGAGCAGATGGTAAAGTCGGTGCATAAGGTAACCAAGTCGTACATTACATCGAATAAGTTTGTAACGCTTGTAGGTGGCGAGCATTCGATCTCGATTGGTTCGATCAGAGCATTCAACGAATGTTTCGACAACCTATCTGTGCTACACCTCGATGCCCATGCCGATCTAAGACCAGAATACCTTGGTACGCCATACAACCACGCTTGTGCGATGTACGAAGCAAGCCAAGAGACAAACCTCATACAGGTTGGTATCCGCAGCATGGATAAGATGGAGCTTAATATCATGGACAGAGACAAGGTTTACTTTGCGCACGAAATGGCTACGGACGAGTATTGGATGGATAACGTGGTGGATCAACTATCCGACAACGTATATATCTCTTTCGACCTTGATGCCTTCGACCCCTCTATCCTACCCTCAACAGGTACGCCCGAGCCAGGTGGTATGCTATGGTACGAAACATTGAGTTTGCTAAAGCGCGTTTTTGAATCTAAAAACGTAGTCGGCTTTGATATCGTTGAGCTATGCCCTAACCCTACCGAGAAATCGTCAGACTTTACAGCAGCGAAGCTATACTACAAAATGTTAAGCTATAAGTTTGCCGAAACGGAAGCTGACGACGACGATGAGGAGATTGATGTGAAGGAAGATCAGAACGAAGATGTTATCAAAGTTCCAAAATTTAAAAGCAACAACAAAAACAAGTAATTCATTGCTTGCATTATCTTACGCTCCGTTCTACTCTTTATCTAAACAGGTAAAGAGTAGAACGGAGCGTTTTTTTTGTCGGCAATTATCGTTTTGACATTATGATAATGAATCGCTGCTACACAGGCGTTATTCGTAGGCTAAATGGGGAGTGGTAAATAGAATGCGGTGTGGGGAAGTTAAGTGGTTTCATATTGTTTGGGATTGGTTGTTTAATAGTTCGTTTTGTTGCTTAGTGAGTTTAAATAGTGCTATTCTATTATCTAAAACGGCTATATTGGGGTATTTTATCAATTAGCAGTTGTCTTTGGAAATTTCCCTTCTGGAAGAAAATAGACTGACTTTGACTCTTTTTCTGCCGCTATATTACATTTTATAAAATAGATGCATACCTTTTTACCATTACACTAGTACTTTTTACCTAACGCCCTACTACTTTTTAGTCCGAAAGTAGTAGGGCGTTGGGGAAAAAGTATGCGGGAAATAGGGGAAAGACAGTTGATTTGGGTGAAAAAGGGGAATATAATTGCTTAAATGGGTGGTGTGCGGCGCTATTTGGGGGTTTGGTGAGAGGGAGTGCGTTAGGAGAATGGGGGATTTATG
>CAMQTD010000148.1 GCA_947036995.1 uncultured Parabacteroides sp. | reverse complement strand
AATCTCATAATCAACCGATTCCCATATTGTATCTTTTTTAATATCTAAATAGAGTTGTTCTTTGGTTAAATCATAAACAGGCTCGTCAAAAGTAACCCGAACAGTGTCGAACATATCCATTTTACTTGGTGCATCGCTTGTGATGTTCAGCATTGGTATTGGCTCAGGCTTATCGTCTTTCTTTTTTTTGCGCTTTTGTTTTGGTCTGCGCTTCATTACAAGGTTTAGTGTATCTATTTGCGGGCGCAGCATGTTGAGTGAGTCACTTTTTAGGTACTCGACAGACATAGATAATGTGTCTTGTTTAAAGATTAGAGAGTCTGTTATCCAGTAATGGATTGATTTATTCTCGTCAGCGTTCTGTACAAAAAACCAATCTTCGCTTTTAGGCTCAAAGTTAATTGGCTTAAGCAAAGGTAGTGAGTCGATAGGTGCATTGAAACGAACTGTAAATTTATTCTCTTGCAAGCGTTCAGGCTTTAGCATGTATTGGCGCTTGAACTCCTCTTTAAATAAAAACAGCTCTATATCATCTGGTAAAAACTTTGTATAATTTACCGTCTTGATTGTATCAATGGTAAGGGTGTCTTTCCAAATTGTATCTTGTCGACTACTAAAGGTGAAAGTAGGTACAATGGTTGAATCACGAAAAGCAATATCTTCTCCTGCTTGGTCAAACTTATAATCTCGATTTACATCGTTCAAGGCAAATACTTTGTATGTGCCAGGCGCCATGTTTCGGATGGTAAATTGCCCCCGTTCGTTGGTGCGAGACGTGCGAACAAATGGTATTTTAGTAAATGCACTATCTGCTAAATTGTCGTGTAGACCAATCGTTATACCGATCAAAGGCTCAAGATTGCTGGCATCTAATAATGTACCCGAAACTTCGAGTGTATCTAATACCGCACCCGTTGAAAAGGCAAACGAATAGTTTTCGAATACATTTTTTTCGTTATTGTCTGATATTGAGCTTGTAAAGTCGACCGTGTATGTTGTATTTTCTTTTAATGTATCTTTAAGTTCTACAATTATCTTTTTTCCATTCGCACGTATAACCGGTAGGTGTAACTGCGGAGGTGTAATAATTACATTCTCCATCGGTTTGTCTAGTTGAATAATTTCATTGAACTCAATTTCAATTCGGTTACCTTTAAAGTTTGTTTGATTCGGTTTTGGTATCGTTCTAACAACAACAGGTGGAAGTTCATCGTATGGTCCTCCATTGGGTGAAGACATGTTTGCACACGAATACATCACGACTAACAGAAATACAAAAACGACAGATAACAAACAATTTCTTAAAAATATACTTTTCATAGACTTACTATTCTTTATAACAGACACAAAGATATACGAATTTTTCATTTTTCGCTTAAAAGTCTGAACCCTATTCTGCAATAAAGGCATTTCTTTTGTTCGCAGTACATGCGTTTGAGTTGAATTAGTGCTTGGCTATCGCCCGCATGCTCTAGTCTGCACCCTGCATTTTTGAACATTGTTGTGATAGAATTTGTCTCTGCTGGTAGCTTCTCTAATAATTCGATGGCTGTAGATTGCAACTCCGTATTATTATGTTGCATACCATAGGCGTACATCAGGGGGGCTACAGTATTAATAAGAACAATATTTAAAAAGTTATCTCCTGTAATTTTATCTCGTTTTGTAGATGCACAACGAAAGTGATAGTGCGTATCCCAATATGCTGTTGGATTGATTCGAAACAGACTTCGTAAAGATTGTGCATCTTTACAGGCTATCATGCGCGAAAATAGGGTGTCGCACTGAACATACAAAGCAGCTAGCTGCGCTAATTTAATATGCGGAAAATTCGCCGGACGAATACGCATGGTTTTGTATAATGATCCAACAACGGGCTTTAACTGATATTTATGTTGTAAAAAACGGTATTCCGTTTGAAGTGTCTGATAATATATATCTGAAAGAACATCTTCTAACAAACCTGCTTGACCAAATAGCAATGCTTCGACCTGTATGGGTTGATCGCGATGTTTAAGCAAAATACGTAGGGGCAAACTCTTTGCTAAATATTCAAACGCATCGCTATTGATCCCAACACCAAAACTTCGGCAGAGAATAATATAAAATGTTTCGCTCCAATCGTTTGCATGCTGTGCTAAGTGGGTGTAGATATCGTTCGTCTTACGCTCTAACCGTTCAGAGAGCAACGCTACCATCCAAGCAGAAAGTTCGAAGGATGAAAGTTTATTCAATCGATTTAGGCAGGGGACTCCACGCGCTTGCTCAATCAATATAGCGTAATTCTGTTTAACATAGTCAGGAATAACCAATTCGACTTGTGGAATAACCTCTCCATTTGTTCTATATATAATAGCATCAGCCTGTTCTACCACATGGAGAATTACAGAATCGTACGCTTTATCAGTGTGATGTCCATGTCTCAGCCAGTCAGATGCACGCATATGAATTTCGATATTTCCGACCCAAACAGTTTCGTTACACTTAAGTTTGGCATTAAAAAAATCAGGTCCTGCATCCGTGTTGTGTATTCCTGGATCAAGGATTGTAAATATGCCTCCTTCTGTGGTGGTCTGTTCTGGGCTGGCATATAATTTATATTGCCAAACGTAGTGTAATAAACGTTCCATAATAGTATAAGTTAGGATTCTAATGGCAAATCTAATTCATTTTATTTATATTTGCGGATGAAAAGAAAGAGAAATAGACAAAATAAAAAAAATAAATTATGAAGATAGCACTTATCGGTTATGGAAAGATGGGAAAAACCATCGAAACAATAGCAAAAGAGAGAGGACATGAGATTGTGTCTATTATAGATATCAACAATCCTGAAGATTTTAATTCTGCCGCTTTCAAAAGTGCAGATGTAGCGATCGAATTTACAATTCCTGCTACAGCGCTGAATAATTTTAAGCAGTGTTTTGCAGCCAATGTACCTGTAGTAGCTGGTACAACTGGTTGGTTAGAGCATATGGATGAGGTAAAAACAATGTGCGAAGGGGGCAAGCAAACATTTTTCTATGCTTCGAACTATAGCATTGGTGTAAATATATTCTTCGCAGTCAATAAACACTTGGCTAAAATAATGAATAACTTCCCATCGTATAACATAAAGATGACCGAAACGCACCACATACACAAATTGGATGCGCCAAGTGGTACAGCAATTACGTTAGCAGAAGGTATTTTAGAAAACATAGACCGCAAACAAAGCTGGGAGCTTGATGCAGAATCTGACCCTACACGCTTAGAAATTGATGCGCTACGTGAAAATGAAGTTCCAGGTATCCACGAAGTTGTATACGATTCGGAAGTTGACTACATCAGTATCAAACATGATGCAAAAAGCCGTGCAGGATTTGCACTGGGAGCCGTAGTGGCAGCTGAGTTTACATGTGGTAAAAAAGGATTCTTAGGAATGAGTGATCTGTTTAATTTTTAAAACAAACAATCCAACATGAAAAAGTTTACACCTAAGCAATGGATTCGATTTGCCGTTGCTAGTTTTGTTTATTTATTGTTTACGCTTTGGATGCAGAATCTTTGGTTACTATTCGGACTTATAATAGTAGCAGAGGTATTTCTCATTCAACTAGTTCCGTGGAGTGCTTGGAAGAGATCAAGTAACCCTGTTGTTCGTAATACGTTGGAGTGGATAGATGACATTCTATTTGCTTTAGTAGCCGTATATTTCATCAATTTATTTGTGTTTCAAAACTATCAAATACCGACCTCTTCTCTCGAAAAGTCGCTACTTGTTGGTGATTATCTATTTGTAAGTAAATTGAGTTATGGACCAAGAGTGCCTAATACGCCTCTTTCGTTTCCATTGGTACAGAACACGTTACCAATTCTAAATACGAAATCATATTTTGATTGGCCCGAATGGGGTTATAAAAGAGTAAAAGGTACGGGTACGGTTGAGCGCAATGATATTGTTGTTTTTAACTTCCCTGCTGGGGATACTATTGCGCTAAAAGTGCAAAATCCAGACTATTATACTTTGCTTGAAGAGGTAGGTAGATCACGTATTGAGCTAGACAAACAAACATTTGGCGAAGTACTCTATCGTCCAGTAGACAAACGCGAAAACTATGTGAAGCGTTGTATTGGTATGCCTGGTGATACGCTTCAGATTATCAATAATATCGTTTATCTTGATGGTAAAAAGGCAGTAGAGCCCGAAGATGTACAGTTTAACTACTATGTTTCGACCAATGGAAAAAGCTTTACAGAAGAGATTTTCCGTAAATTGGATGTAAGCAAAGATGATCGCCAATTGCTTTCAAGCACAGGCTATTACAGCGATGTATTGGCTTTCTTGAAATTCCCTAAAGATGCGAATGGAAATTTTGGAACTGTTTATAAAATGCCTTTAACAAAAAAAGGATTAGCCGAACTTAATAAGCTTGATTTTGTAACAAACGTAGTTATTGAGCCTGATGAATTGGGTGGCACAACGTATCCTGTTGGCTACCGTACGGGCTGGAGACGTGACAATTTTGGTCCACTTTGGATTCCTAAAAAAGGAGCAACCATTCAACTAACAGAGCAAAACTTAGCTCTTTATAACCGTTGCATTCGTAACTACGAAAACAATACACTTGAAGAGAAAGATGGGAAAGTCTTTATCAATGGCACGCCCGAAACATCCTACACTTTTAAGTATGATTATTACTTTATGATGGGAGATAACAGACATAATTCTGCCGACTCACGTAGCTGGGGGTTTGTTCCTGAAGATCACGTGGTAGGAAAACCTATTTTAGTATGGCTTTCATTGGATAAAGATCGTGGTTGGTTTGATGGTCGTATCCGTTGGGACAGACTATTCAAAGTGGTTCATAATTAATAAACTAGAACATGGAGCAGGTTTTTTTATCAACCGCCTATTTAGCACCGATACAATATTACACAAAGCTTTTTGCCGCAGATCAAGTGTGGCTAGAGGCTTGTGATAATTACATTAAACAGACCTACCGCAATCGTTGTACGATTGCGGCGGCTAATGGTCCACTTACGCTTTCGATTCCGATTGTAAAGCCAGACACCCATAAGTGTTTAACGCGAGATATTCAGATTTCAGATCATGGAAATTGGCGTCATTTACATTGGAATGCAATCTCTTCCGCCTATAATTCAAGTCCTTATTTTGAATATTATGTAGATGAGTTTGCACCTTTCTATGAAGGTAAGCATACTTATCTTACTGATTTTAATGAGGAATTAAGAGAACTAATCTGCTCTCTTTTAGACATTACACCTGTGATTTCTAAAACAACTGCCTATGCAGAACCTTTTGAAAATGATTACAGATCGATAATTCACCCGAAACATGTAGACGCAGATCCACAATTTAATCCGCAACCCTACTATCAGGTGTTTAAAGAGAAGTTTGGCTTTATTCCAAACCTAAGTATCATTGATCTTCTTTTTAATAAAGGACCCGAAAGTGTATTGATCTTGAGAGATTCAGTAAAATAGATAGATTGATTCAGAAAATAAAATTCTGAATCAATCTTAATAACAAGCTGATAGCAATAATGCCTATCGGCAACCATCCTCCTCCATAGGTGGTGAAGTGGTCAGATAAGTTTGAACTAAAATATTTTATACACCGCAATACGTTATAAATCAGCAATATCTGGTGAACCCTACTTTTTCACACCTACTCCAAAGCCTTCTTTAAAAGGACTCTTTACAGCAACACACCCCATTCTCTTTTGATAAATTACACGTTTTTTGCATATTGCAATCGAATAAAAATGGTTTACAACATC
>CAMQTD010000147.1 GCA_947036995.1 uncultured Parabacteroides sp. | reverse complement strand
TATCGCTCCGATTGAAGCGCATCATCAAGAGAAATATCGAGTGCTTTAGCAACACCTATACCGTAAGCTGCATCTGCCGAATGGCAATTACGGACATGGCGTTGCTTAATAAATAACTCAGCATCACCCATGGCACGAGCTGTGTTTCCAAACAACGCCTCTTGCTGTTCGTTATTCATTAGACGGAACAAATTACCTGCTTGTGTAAAATAGTCACTATCATATTCACGCTCATTGTAGTTGTAAGCATCTCCATGTAGCTTTAATGGTGGCTCTTTCATCTCTGGAGAGTCTTGCCACTCGCCATAGCTGTTTGGCTCGTAACTAACAGCCGAGCCATGATTTCCGTCTGTACGCATTTGCCCATCACGGTGAAAGGCATGAAATGGGCATCTTGGCTTATTAACAGGTATCTCGTGGTGGTTTACGCCTAAGCGATAGCGCTGCGCATCTCCGTACGAAAACAGACGACCTTGCAACATTTTATCAGGAGAGAAGCCAATACCATCAACCGTATTGATTGGATTAAATGCTGCTTGCTCTACTTCTGCAAAGTAGTTTTCAGGATTTTTATTCAGCTCCAATATACCCACATCAATCAGCGGAAATTCTTTGTGCGACCACACTTTTGTTAGATCAAAAGGGTTGATACGATACTCGTCCGCCTCTTTTTCTGTCATTACCTGAATTTGAAATTGCCAAGAAGGAAAATCACCTTTTTCGATCGACTCATAAAGATCTCTTTGGTGAGACTCACGATCTTTAGCAACAATAGCTTCTGCCTCTGCATCGGTCAAATTCTTAATTCCTTGCATTGTTCTCAAATGAAACTTTACCCACGTACGTATATTATCCGCATTAATAAAACTATAGGTATGACTACCAAAACCATGCATATGTCTAAATGAGGCTGGAATACCACGCTCACTCATCGTTATAGTTACCTGGTGAATAGCCTCTGGCAGCAGTGTCCAAAAATCCCAATTACTATTTGCACTACGCATATTGGTACGTGGATCGCGTTTGATTGCATGATTCAAATCTGGAAACTTTAATGGGTCGCGCAGAAAAAATACGGGCGTATTATTTCCTACTAAATCCCAGTTTCCTGCATCTGTATAAAACTTCATGGCAAATCCACGGATATCTCGCTCTGCATCAGCGGCACCACGCTCTCCTGCAACAGTTGAGAAACGCAGAAAACACTCCGTTTTCTTATTGATCTCCGCAAATATTGAAGCACGTGTGTATTTTGTGATATCGTGTGTTACAGTAAATGTTCCATAAGCACCCGATCCCTTAGCATGCATGCGGCGCTCGGGAATAACCTCTCGGTCGAAGTGTGCAAGTTTTTCAATAAACCAAGGGTCTTGCATTAAAACAGGACCACGCTGCCCTGCTGTTTGTACATTCTGATTATCTGCTACAAGACGACCAGATATTGTTGTCATTTTTTTCTTATCCATGATACATATAGTTTAAATTAATAACACATTCTTAAATACATAATATTGACTGCTACACAGCTGCAACGAATTACAAACTTGGCGTAATTAAATGCACAAAACATGAAGTAAAGAAACAGATCTTTAGTCACTAATTACTTATTCTAAACAATCGTTCACTATTAATATATTAGCGAGTGAATCATCCAATTTCACACTTCCATAGAATACTGTAACAGTGTACGCCAAGTAAAGTTTATCATTATTGAGTATTCTTGTTGATTATTTTTTTGTATCTTTGTAACGTGAGTATTTTATTTTAAATTGTAACAAATGAAACAGCGACTTCCTTTTTTAATTAAATGGTTGCTTCCAATAATCTTTATTGGATATATTAGCTGTGTCTCTTTGTTTGAACATGCGCACATTGTTAATGGCGTTATTATAGTCCATTCACACAAAACAAGTGATGAGTCAGGTGGAGCAACACATCAGCACACTTCACAACGTGAACTGCAAATGTTTCACTTCTTGTCTCACTTTGATATTGGAGATGGGGCTATTGAAACAGTAGAGATTCAACCTCTATGCAACTCGCTACTTACACAAATTAAATATCAATGGGTAGACCCCTCTTTTGTGTCTATTATTGATATCAATCTTTCGCTTCGTGCACCTCCACGCATTTAATTTTTCCTCAAACTTTTCTTATCTATTGTTACTTCTTCTTGGTTGTCTGCTCGTTAGACACAATCAAGGATTGGGGTTTGTTGTGCCTTTTAATTCGTTTAAAGAACAGCAATAAGTCCAAAGAAGCTAGCATAATCCGTTCATCTTCAAGTAAGAATGGACACCTTCTTTATATTTACATTCAAAAAAAAACAATGAAACAATTCATTAATAATTGGAGTAGCCTATGCATACTCTTAGCTGCATTATGCCTATATAGTCCTTCAATTTCTGCCACTGAGCCAGTATCTACTGATATCAATATCATAGGACATGTTATTGATAGTAAAACAAAAGAGCATCTATCGTATGTTACGATCATGCTTAAAAATACGACAATCGGAACAGCTACAGACCATTCAGGACATTATTACTTAAAGGATTTGCCTGAAGGTACATTTACAATCATGATGCAATCTATCGGATACAAAACAATTGAACGCACGGTTCAGCTCAAACCAGGAGCAACACTCGAAATTAATTTTGATGCTGAAGAAGATGCTCAGGTATTGGCTGCACTCGAAGTTACTGGAGACCGTAACGAAGCCGTTCGCCAATTATATCCTGGACTTATGAACGTAATGGACACCAAGCTATTTGAAATAACAAATGCTGTATCAGTAGGTGATGGTCTTAACTTTCAGCCAGGTGTAAGGGTAGAGACAAATTGCCAAAACTGTGGTAGCCAGCAGGTACGTATCAATGGTATGGAAGGTCCGTACACACAACTTATGATGGATGGACGCCCTATCTTTAGCGCCTTAACTGGTGTATATGGATTGGAACAGATTCCTGCGAATATGATTGAACGTGTAGAAGTTGTACGTGGTGGTGGTTCTGCCCTTTTTGGATCGTCTGCTATTGCTGGAACAATTAATATCATTACAAAAGATCCTATCCGTAACACAGCACAAGCTGGATACTCGTTGAATATGATTGGTGGAAGTTCTGCGGATCATAATGCAACATTCAACGCTTCGCTTGTAACAGACAATAATAAAGCTGGTATTTACTTTTTCGGTCAAGCACGTAACAGATCGGCATACGATCACGATGGTGATGGATATAGTGAGATTGGTAACCTGCAAGCACAAACAGTTGGTTTCCGCTCGTTTATCAAAACAAGTTTGTACAGCAAACTAACGTTAGAGTATCACAACATGAATGAGTTGCGTCGTGGAGGAAATCTTTTGGATCTTCCAGCACACGAAGCTGATATTGCTGAAGAGACGAATCATGACATTCACGGTGGTGGGGTTAAGTTTGACATCTTCTCTTCGGATTACAAACACCGCCTCAACGTATTTTCGTCAATACAGAGCACACTGCGTAAGAGTTATTACGGTACAGGTAAAAACCCTAATGCATATGGTAACACAACTGATTTAACGTCGGTAACTGGTGCACGATATAGTTATGATTTTGCGAACCTATGGTTTATGCCAGCAAATCTTACGGTCGGTGCTGAATATAACTTCAACGAACTAGAGGATACAATGCTTGGTTATAACCGTGCGCTACAACAAACCATCCATATAGCAAGTCTTTACGCGCAGAATGAGTGGAAAAATGATCGTTGGGGATTCCTTGTAGGAGGACGATTCGATAGTCATAGTTTACTTAACAATCCAATTTTCAGTCCTCGTGCAACTGTTCGCTATAATCCAACACAAGATATCAATATCCGAATGAGTTACGGTAGCGGATTTAGAGCTCCACAGGCATTCGACGAAGATTTACACATCGAAGCCGTAGCTGGTGGTGTATCTATTATACAACTGTCAAAAGATCTGAAAGCCGAAAAATCTCAAAGTTTAAGTGCTTCTGTAGACTACTATAAAACAATCGGTCAGGTAGAAACTAACTTCTTAGTAGAAGGTTTTTACACTGATTTAAGTGATGTGTTTGTATTAGATGAAATAGGAACAAACGATGATGGCAACCTAATTTTAGAACGTCGCAACGGAAAAGGTGCTAAAATAATGGGGGTTACCCTAGAAGGTAAAGCTGCCTACCGCTGGTTAGAGGTACAAGCTGGTGCCACAATACAGCGTAGTAAATACACAGAGGCTCGTTCTTGGAGCAGCAACGTAGCAGCAGAACGTAAAATGTTCAAGTCGCCAGATGTATATGGTTACTTAACATCGAGCTTTAAGCCTGTAAAGAACCTAACTACTTCTATCACGGGAACTTATACAGGAAGTATGCTTGTAGAACACAACGAAGGATATATTTCGGAAAATAGAACGGAGACAACACCTTCATTTTTCGATATGAACCTGAATATTGCATACAATATACCGCTTCAAAAACAATTAAACATGGAGCTAAAAGCAGGTGTACAGAATATTTTCAATTCGTACCAAAGCGATTTTGACAAAGGTGAGTCAAGAGATGCTGGTTATGTGTATGGTCCTGCTCTTCCGAGAGGATTTTATCTAGGATGTAAATTTATCTACTAATAAGAATTTATTCTTCTACTATAAAGGGGAGTCAAGTAAACGCTATAAACGTTTATTTGACTCCCCTCTTTTTATTTTACCAAGTAAATAGTGTATCTTCGAACCGTTTTAATAAAATACATAAACAATGAATTTACATATTGACTTAGCCCCCAACCATCCAGCATACGATTGGGTAGAGAAACAAGCCGACAAAATTGGTGCAAAAGGACATGTAGGAACGCATATAGATTGCTACACCTCTACCCCAACGCTGACTGAATATTGCTTGCCCGTATTTATATTGGATTGCCGCAAAGGTATGCCAAGTAGCGAAGATATTTCCCTACTCCCATCGCTTGAAAATAAAGCATTGATACTGTTCACTAATAATATGGCTACGCATGCATATGGTTCTAAAAGTTATTTTGAAGATATAGATACATCAATCAATGAAGCTGCTCTTACGCTCATACTAGAGAAACAGCCTCGTTTTATTTTAATTGACTCGTATGGTATTGGTAGGCATGGTCAGCATCACATCGACATGGATAAACGATGCGAACAGTCGAACTGTTATGTGATTGAAAATATTATGTTAACGGCTGAGGATATAGATCAGATAGCAGAAATTCAGCTTACAATTGATTTAACTTACCCATCAACAGGTAAGCCTTGCCGCGTAAGTTATCAGTAAAATTAGATAGGCTTAGGTTGTAAATTTAGTTTTACACCCTAAGCCTATATTTTATTTATCCTCTTCTTCGCCCCTAGTAGCAGCCACAATATTCCGCCCACTAGCACAGATTTCTTAGTAAGCAGGATTAAAAAGATTAAACTTCATCCGAGCTACCTCCTTGCCGTCAAGCATAGTAATTAATTCCCATTCGCCGCACTTATCCTCGATCGGAAGCCATACCGTATCTCCAAGAAAGAAGCGCCACTCATTAGCATTTATAAACTCTTCACCTATAAAGTCGGGACGGATATTGCCCTCATCATCACAGAATGGGGGATGTTTCATCACAAATGTAATCTTTGAACCTTTAGCTCGGAGGATACTCAACGTATAGCCAAACTCAACATCCAGCTCTGCAGGTATCTCTTTTGTATGTTTACGTATCTTAGGAAGTTGCTTAGAGTCACGATCCCACTTTGTGTAAATTCCGTAACTTACCATCTTGACCTCAATCTTCTTCTTAGGCATTTT
>CAMQTD010000146.1 GCA_947036995.1 uncultured Parabacteroides sp. | reverse complement strand
GATCAACTACCATTGGATACGATTGATGTGCTTTTCTTTTGTACTGCACATGGCGACTCTAAAGTATTTTTAGATTCTCACGAAGTGCCATCTACATTAAAAATTATTGATCTATCTACTGACTTTCGCCAGAAACGTGCCGATCATGATTTCGTATACGGACTACCTGAATTAAACAAAGAAGAGATTGCTTCGGCTACACACATCGCCAATCCTGGTTGTTTTGCAACAGCTATTCAGTTGGGGATATTGCCTTTAGCAAAACATTTGATGTTGAACTCGGAGCTACACGTAAATGCAATCACTGGAAGTACGGGTGCAGGCGTTAGACCAGCTACAACTACACACTTTAGCTGGCGTAACGATAATATCTCGATCTACAAACCTTTCACGCACCAACATTTGGGCGAAATAGGGCAATCACTGTCTCAACTACAAAATAGCTTTAAGAGCGATATCAACTTTATCCCTGTTAGAGGAAACTTTTCTAGAGGTATTTTTGTAACTACATACGTTGAGTGTAAAGTAGAGCTAGACGAGATAAAGCGTATTTACAAAGAGTTTTATGCCGAACATCCTTTTACACACATAAGTGATAAAGCAATCGACTTAAAGCAAGTAGTGAATACCAACAAATGTTTGATTCACTTAGAAAAGCACGGAAATAAACTATTGATTACCTCTGTAGTTGATAATTTATTAAAAGGAGCTTCTGGACAAGCCGTTCATAACATGAACTTGCTTTTTGGTTTAGAAGAGACTACAGGTTTGAATCTTAAACCTTCGGCATTTTAAGCTGAACACAAACTTCAAAAAAAGAATAAGATGAATTTATTTGATGTATATCCTTTATTCAATATAGAGATTGTTAAAGGCGAAGGGTGTAAGGTTTGGGATGCAGACGGAAACGAGTACCTCGACCTATATGGTGGACATGCTGTAATTTCGGTAGGGCATTGCCATCCACACTATGTGAAGATGATTACAGAGCAGGCAAGTAAGCTTGGTTTTTATTCGAACTCAGTACTCAACAGTCTTCAAGTGGAGCTTGCACAAAAATTAGGCGAAGCATCTGGTTATCCAGATTACTCACTATTTTTAGTGAATTCGGGTGCGGAAGCAAATGAGAACGCACTTAAACTAGCCTCTTTCCATAACGGTAAGCCGCGTGTGATTTCGTTCAAAAAATCATTTCACGGACGTACGGCTGCTGCCGTTAAGGTAACAGACAATCCTAAGATTGTAGCACCAATTAACGATAATATCCCTGTAACGTATTTGCCATTAAACCAAATTGATTTGGTAAAGGAAGAACTTCAAAAAGGGGATGTTTGTGCTGTTATCATTGAAGGTATCCAAGGTATTGGCGGTATTATTATGCCCGATGATAGCTTTATGCAAGGATTGAGAGCCTTATGTACCGAACATAAAGCGGTATTGATATTGGACGAAATACAATCAGGATATGGTCGTAGCGGAAAATTCTTTGCCCATCAATATGCAGGTATTAAGCCCGATATGATTACTGTAGCTAAAGGTATTGGTAATGGCTTTCCGATGAGTGGATTGATTATCAGTCCTGAGTTTAAAGCCTCTTACGGTCTGTTAGGTACAACGTTTGGTGGAAGTCATCTAGCTTGTGCAGCAGGTATCGCTGTATTAGATATCTTGAAATCAGAAGATTTACTAGCAAACGTAAACGAAGTGGCAGCCTATCTAATGCACGAACTGAAGCAATTGCCTCAAATCAAAGAGGTGAGAGGACGTGGCTTAATGATTGGAATCGACTTCGAAGAGCCAGTGAAAGAGATTCGCACGAAACTTTTATTCGAAGAGAAAGTATTTACAGGCGTTGCAGGTGCACACACCATCCGTCTACTTCCTCCATTGAATTTAAGTATGAGCGAGGCAGTAATTTTTATTGAACGATTCAAAAAGGTTTTAAATGCTTAGGCATATAAGATGAAGATAGATAAGAAAAAAGGAAAGCAAATTATTGCTTTCCTTTTTTTATTTTACGTACAATCTCTTCTCCTTTGAAATAGATTAGCAACGAGCTTACGATTACCAACATACCCGATACGGTGCTTACCGTTGGATATTCTCCTGCTAGCATCACCCAACTCAATGTTGCTCCAAGAATAGGATTTATCAGTCTACACATATTTATATCGCTTACCTTACTGCCTTTATATTGCAATGCCATAAACCAAAAACTAAAAGCAAATACAGAGATAAATACAAGTGTACCTAAACTCAAATAAAAGCCGAAAGGTTTGCCAATAAAACTGTGATACCCTTCGGTTGTGATACCTACTATGTAGAGTAATATTCCTCCAAAAAACATCTGTACAGCATTCAAGAAGATGGGATCAATCGTTCCCTTATCCTCCGAAACAGAAATGGCAGAGTAGCCCTGCAACACGATGTTTAATAGTAACAGCGCAATTCCACCTATGCCGACCAAGTCGAGCGGTTTGCCATCGTTACCCAAACCAACAATCAGTAGTAGCCCTACTAAACTCATCAAAATACTTGCTATCTTGTATCTGTTTAGCTTATCGTTGCTTGCCAGTAGGTGCGCTAGTAGTACATTGATTAGCGGTGTCATCCCCATCACAATAGACGATATTGCCCCACTTACCAGATCAACGCCTAGATAAAAGGCAGTATACCCCATAAACATATTGATTAAGATCAGGTTTGTAAATAGCTTTGCATGCTGCTTAATCTCTGCCCACATACCTTTGTGCCACGTATAAACCAACAAGATAATCCCTACCAATGTGAAACGTAGCCCAGCAAAATTCATAGGCGTAAAATCATAACTCAACCCCTGCTTAATAAATGGGGTAACAACTGCCCATAATATGGAGGCTAGCAATGCATATAAAATTCCTTTGTTCACGTTTAATCTATTTTTTTGATTATGCTGCAAAGTTAGACAAAAAGGATTGAATGTCCTACACTATGGCAGGTGCTGTGTGTGGGCTTTCTTGCTGTTTTAATTGAGGTAGGAGGGGGCGTTAATACACGTTTATAAAATTATTCCTTTCTACCCCTCTCTTTGTATGATCTTTTTATATACCTTTGCCCCTGTTAGATAAAACAAAGGGGTGCTGCGGTTTTGCCGTATGCTGAGATTATACTCTGGGAACTTGATGCAGGTAATGCTGTCGAAAGAATTGTTGTAATGCTTTAATTATTTACCACGTAGTGGTTTGCTTCTATTTAGGCTTTACTTGTTAACACACTTCTTCTTTTCCTCCTTATACCCTCCTCCTTTTTGTTTTGCTATTTATTTAATCCATTTTAATATGAAAGTACAGGTAAATAACAAAGAGATGCAGTTTGATGCTCCCATCACGTTACACGAACTTATTATTCAGTTGGGCATTGCTCCAGTTGGTATTGCGGTTGCTGTGAATAATCAGCTGGTAACACGTGCACTGTGGGAAACAACTTTGCTCGAAGAAGATAATAACATAGTAATAATTAAAGCCGCTTGTGGCGGATAATCAATCCAATGGAAAAACTTATAATTGCAGGTAAGCGCTTCGACTCGCGCCTATTTTTAGGAACAGGTAAATTTAGTTCCAACGATTTAATGCAGCAGTCTATCTGCGCATCAGAGACAGAGATGGTTACGCTTGCCATGAAGCGTGTAGATATGTCTAATGCCGAAGATGAGCTATTGAGCCATATCGCTGCACCACATATTCAGTTACTACCCAATACTTCGGGCGTGCGTACGGCAGAGGAGGCTATCTTCGCTGCTCAACTAGCGCGTGAGGCTTTTGGTACAAACTGGTTGAAGTTAGAAATTCACCCTGACCCACGTTACCTTTTGCCAGATTCTATCGAAACCCTTAAAGCAACCGAAGCATTGGTTAAATTAGGCTTCGTAGTTCTGCCTTATTGCCAAGCAGACCCTGTGTTGTGCAAGCGATTAGAGGAGGTTGGTGCTGCTACGGTTATGCCGCTTGGCGCACCAATTGGTACAAACAAAGGATTGATGACGCGCGATTTCTTGCGTATCATTATCGAACAAGCTAATATCCCCGTAGTGGTAGATGCTGGTATTGGCGCACCAAGTCATGCCGCTGAAGCGATGGAGCTGGGTGCATCTGCCGTGTTAGTCAATACAGCAATTGCGATTGCGGCAGATCCTGTACAGATGGCAAAAGCATTCTGTATGGCAGTTAAGGCTGGGCGCATGGCTTACCTATCGGGCGTTGCAGCGGAGCGCTTCGGTTCGCACGCAGTAGCAAGCAGTCCACTTACTAATTTCTTAAACGACTAACCCCAATTATGAAGAATACAATCAAACAGATGCTTTATCCCAATTCGAATAAAGCATATCTTGAGGGAACACTGTTCCCAATCCGCGTAGCAATGCGCAAAGTACACCTAACTGACAATGTTAAAATAGAGGATGGCAAACGCGTTTGCACTCCGAACCACGATGTTTATATTTATGATACGAGCGGACCATACACCGACCCAACTTTCGAGATAGACCTACAGAAAGGACTGCCGCGCCTTAGAGAGTCGTGGATTTTAGACCGTAAGGATGTAGAGCTGCTTTCAGAAATTAGTTCCGAATATGGCAAGATGCGTCAAAGCGATCCAGCGTTAGACCACCTACGTTTCGACCACATCACACTTCCGCTCAAGGCAAAAGAGGGGCAATGTATCACCCAAATGCACTACGCACAGCAGGGAATCATCACGCCCGAAATGGAATATGTATCGATTCGTGAGAATCAAAACAATGCTACACTCGGTATTGAATCACATATCACGCCTGACTTTGTACGTCAAGAGATTGCTGAGGGACGCGCCGTGCTTCCTGCCAATATCAATCACCCCGAAGCGGAGCCGATGATTATTGGTAAGAACTTCCTTGTGAAGATAAACACGAACTTGGGTAACTCTGCCACCACTTCGAGCATCGAAGAGGAGGTTGATAAAGCGATCTGGTCGTGCCATTGGGGAGGCGATACGTTGATGGATTTATCTACAGGAAACAACATTCACGAAACGCGCGAATGGATTATCCGCAACTGTCCTGTGCCAGTGGGAACAGTGCCTATCTACCAAGCTTTAGAGAAGGTAAACGGTAAAGTGGAAGATTTGACTTGGGAGATCTACAAAGATACCCTTATCGAGCAGTGCGAGCAGGGAGTAGACTACTTCACCATCCACGCTGGTATTAAGAAAGAGAATGTACACTTAGCCGAAACACGCCTTACAGGGATTGTTTCGCGTGGTGGTGCGATTATGAGCAAATGGTGTACCGTGAAGAATCAAGAGAGCTTCTTGTACGCACACTTCGCCGAGATTTGCGAGCTATTGGCTAAGTACGATGTAGCTGTATCTTTGGGCGATGGACTCAGACCTGGTTGCATCCACGATGCTAACGATGCCGCACAATTTGCCGAATTAGATACTTTAGGCGAACTGGTACAGATTGCCCGCAAGCACTGCGTACAAGCATTTATCGAAGGACCAGGACACGTGCCAATGCACAAGATCAAAGAGAATATGGAGCGTCAAATCACCGCCTGTCATGATGCCCCTTTCTACACCTTAGGCCCTTTGACAACCGATATCGCCCCTGGATACGACCATATCACAAGTGCCATCGGTGCTGCACAAATTGGTTGGTTAGGCACAGCAATGCTCTGCTACGTAACCCCAAAAGAACACCTTGCACTGCCCAATAAAGAAGATGTACGCGTAGGCGTTATCACCTACAAGATTGCAGCCCACGCTGCCGACTTAGCCAAAGGTCACCCCGGCGCACAAGTTCGCGACGATGCCCTTAGCAAAGCACGTTACGACTTTAGATGGAAAGATCAATTTAACCTCTCGCTCGACCCCGATCGTGCTCTCGAATACTTCAAAGAC
>CAMQTD010000145.1 GCA_947036995.1 uncultured Parabacteroides sp. | reverse complement strand
CCATCACATGTAGCACAAGCCGATACGCCCATACCTGCATACTTTGTTTCATCAGGTAAGCCAAGATATTTAGCCGTAGCACCTGTACAGATGATAACTGTTTCTGCCTCGATTACTTTATCGCCTTCGATTGTTATTTTATAAGGTGCAGCAGAAAGATCTGAAGCCGTAGCTATACCTGCACGAATATCTGCACCGAAGCGCAAAGCTTGTTTCTTTAAATCTTCCATCAACTCCGGACCTGTAATACCTTCTGGGTAACCAGGGAAGTTTTCGACCTCGGTAGTTGTTGTTAATTGTCCGCCTGGTTGAATTCCTTCGTATAACACAGGTGATAAATTTGCTCTTGATGCATAAATAGCAGCTGTATAGCCTGCAGGGCCTGAGCCAATAATTAAGCAACGTACTGTTTCGTTCTTTGTACTCATAGTTGTTTTTATTTTAATGTTATCTTAAATCAATAATTTCTACACCTGGATAGTCCGAGGCGTTGAATGTAAAATAGTTTGCTGGATATTTCTTATTCAGTTTTAGGTTTGTAATTGTTACAACCATTTGTATATCGTTTTGCATAGAGAGGGTCATTTGAACCGGAAAAGCCGTTTGCTTATCCAACTGTATCTCGACAGCCAGCAACTCCCCTTGCTCGTGAGGCGTTAACTTGACTGATGCCACTTTTGTGCCATTGCCTTTGGATACATCTTTATTAGAAACAACAGTATATCCTTTGCTATAGTTTTGCAACAAAAGCATGGGATTGATGCTTTCGAGCTCTTCTGTGCTGGGATTACTGATATTTACTTCGTCTGCTGCATCCATATATACCCACTGCGTAGTGCCATTAAAAAAGGTGTGCATCGAAGGGGTTACCAATACAAAGTGTTCGCCCTGCATGTCGATTGTTCCTTCCGTGACGCCTTGTTGTGGCTTACTCGACATATATGTAGTTGCTTTAAAAGCGATAGATACGCCATCACTTTGGTTGTATACCAACGCTGCACGATCTAATAGTTGCTTTGCCTGCTGCTCTTGTGCTGATAGTAAGGGGTTACTTGCACAAAGCAACAAGGCTAAAAGCGCCAGTTTTATACTGTTTTTCATTTTAATTGTTTTGATAAAGTTTCTGTCTATGCTTTTACTTCAATGCGTTCAGCAATTGCTCTAGGTTATACTCGTCTTGTACCAATACTTGACGCGCCTTGCTTCCCTCAAATCCACCTACAATACTTGCAGCTTCTAACTGATCCATCAATCTACCTGCACGGTTATATCCGATCGAGAATTTACGTTGAATGAGCGATGTTGATCCTTGTTGCTGAATCACGATCAAGCGGGCAGCATCATCAAAAAGAGGATCACGGTCGGAAAGGTCTACACTTCCGGCTTCTTTCTGATCTCCTACTACCACATACTCGGGCAATTCGAATGCCGTAGGGTATCCTTGTTGTTTGCTGATACATTCGGCAATTTGCTCTACCTCTGGGGTGTCTACGAATGCACACTGTACACGTATCATATCATTTCCTTGCGAGAAAAGTAAATCTCCACGACCAATCAATTGATTTGCTCCTGGCGAATCTAAGATTGTACGTGAATCGATCATCGAAGATACCCTGAATGCTACACGTGCAGGGAAATTCGCTTTAATCGTTCCTGTAATAATATTGGTAGACGGACGTTGTGTTGCAATAATCATATGTATTCCCACGGCACGTGCTTTTTGGGCAATACGTGCAATCGGTAGTTCGATCTCTTTACCAGCGGTCATAATCAGATCGCCAAACTCATCAATAACAACCACGATATAAGGCATAAATTTATGTCCTTTTTGCGGATTAAGTTTTCGGTTGATAAACTTATGGTTGTACTCTTTGATGTTTCGGGTGTGTGCCTTCATCAACAAATCGTAGCGATCGTCCATCTCCTTACAAAGTGAGTTCAGTGTTTGAATTACTTTTGTAAAGTCTGTGATGATGGCTTTATCTGCATCTGGAAGCTTTGCCAAGTAGTGTTTGTCGATATCGGAATAGATACTAAACTCTACCATCTTCGGGTCTACTAATACAAATTTCAGTTCCGATGGATGTTTCTTATATAATAATGAGGTGATGATTGCATTCAATCCAACCGATTTACCTTGTCCGGTTGCTCCAGCAACCAGCAGGTGTGGCATCTTGCAAAGATCGAACATAAACACTTCGTTGCTGATTGTTTTACCCAATGCAACAGGTAGGTCGTAGTCACATTCTTGAAATTTACGTGAGGCAATAACCGAATGCATCGAAACAATTTGAGCATCCTTGTTCGGAACCTCAATACCGATTGTTCCTTTTCCTGGAATAGGCGCAATAATTCGAATACCAAGGGCGGACAAGCTCAATGCGATATCGTCGCCAAGGTTACGGATTTTTGAAATACGTACACCTACATCAGGCACAACTTCGTAAAGGGTGATTGTTGGCCCTACGGTTGCTTTAATTGAAGCAATGCTGATACCAAAACTCTCTAACGTTTGTTTGATTCGTACCTGATTTGCTTTTTGCTCTTCCATATCTACGTGATGCTCTCCTGTATCGTACTTTTTAAGTAGCTCAACAGAGGGGTTGCGGTAGGATGAAAGGTCTAGTTTAGGATCGTATACGCCAAGGGACGAACCATCATACGCTTCATCGTCTCCCGTTGGCACTTCAATGCTGTAATTTGTAGTTTCGTTTTGCGCTGGAATAATAGGCGCTTGTTCGGGCACTACATACTCTTCTTCTTGCGGAACGTTTACAACAAATTCTAAATCTTCGTCTTTCGCTTCTTCTTTTGAGACTTTGTTGGGTGAAGTTGGGTAAGAATCGGCTGCTGGTTCTGATGCGCGTTCCTCTTCATAATCAGCGCTTTTCTTTACCGTTTTCAACTCTTCGACTACGTCGGACCAGTTATCGGGATCATCAGCCATTAAAGGCTCTTCGGTAGGAGCTGCTCTATTTGATTTAATGCGCTTCTTTAACCAATCAAAAGACAAAGCGCGCTGCAAAACAGGAATTGTACGCTTGCTTGCAAAAACAGCGATAATCAGAAAAATCGCACTTATGAAAAGCATTGTTCCCGGAACACCAATATTCGTAATCAGCACTTCGGACCAAAAATATCCGTGCTGACCGCCCAGATAGATAAACGTGTCTTCGTATCCTTTAATAAATACAAATCCAAAAAAGAGCGAACCCCACAAAAGAAGTGAGCTACACAATAGAAACTGACGCAGCACAGCAGCCGGACGAACGTCCATAAGTTTTAACCCTACTGCACCTAAAAAGTAAACAATAAAAAACGAAGAGATACCAAACCAACGGTTCAGCATCGTATCCGCTAGATAGGCTCCTCGCACACCCGTCCAATTGTCTACCGAACCTTTATTGATTAGTAGATCTGATAGGGGTACATTTTCGATCTTACTCTGATCGGCTCCACCTGTGAAGAAAAATGAAATAAGGGATAATCCGATATAAATAGCCACGATCGAGATTAATAATCCAGATACAAATTGAGTCCTTTCGTTTAAGAAGAAGGATTTCACTGCGAGGTATTTACTTTTTATGCCGTTTTCGGAAGATTGAACTACTTTTTTAGCCATCTGTTATGAATATATTATAAATCTGTTCTTTTTTCTCTGATACTGCAAAAGTAATAAAAACAAAGTGTCCAGAAGAAATTATTATTTCCTATTTTTGTAAAATAAAAATCTTAGTCAAAATTAATAAGATGTCAGAAAACAAAAATAGTCCTATTTATCTCAGAAATACACTGGAGTTTGTTACGGTTGCGCTTGAGTATTGTACTCTTGTAGAGCAGTCTAACACGTTAGAGTTACCCGATTTTGTAGACAAAGCAACAAAAATGCTTCCCCTACTCTATCTAAAGGCTTCTCTTTTGCCCCAAACAACACCAGATGCTGAAGCTTTATTGGAGCAATCAGTAACGGAGGATATGTATGAATCGGTACAAAATAGATTGGTAGCCCTGCTTGGCGAACACGATAGCTATCTTGAAACTTTTCACCCCGATATGCAGTATAGCGACGCTCCGATTGCTGCCTTTATCTCAGAGAACCTAGCCGATATCTATCAAGATTTAGGTAACTTTATCGATCTATTCCGCCAAGGAAACGAAGAGGTGATGCTGGAGTGCTTAGCGCAATGCACCGAAAACTTCCAAAACTACTGGGGCGGTTTATTATTGAATGCACTCAGAGCATTACATGCAGTACGCTACACAGACGCGGAAAGTCTGTTCACTAACGAAGATGAAATATGAAATTTAACCCAAGTATAACTAAAGACGAAATTGCGTTGCTCCCTGTAGAGGAGTTTAAAGAACGCATCATTGTAATCCAAACGGAGGAAGATGCCGAAAAAGCTGTGCGTTACCTATCAGACTTTGAAGTTGTAGGGTTCGACACAGAGACACGCCCAAACTTTCGCAAAGGGAGTTCGAACAAAGTAGGCTTGATGCAAATATCGACCTATGAGGTCTGTTTTTTGTTTCGCCTCAACATCATCGGGATACCTGATAGTTTGAAAGACTTTTTACTAAATCCTGCAGTCCAAAAGATTGGGCTATCATTAAAAGACGATTTCAATGCGATACGCAAACGCTGCGAGATTGATCCGCTTGGATTTATTGATTTGCAAAGCTATGTTGTACGATTCGGCATAACAGATGCTAGTTTGCAAAAGATATATGCGATCTTGTTTGGGAAGAAGATATCAAAAGGTCAACGATTAACAAATTGGGAAGCGGAAGCGCTAACCATTAATCAACAGAAATATGCCTCGCTCGATGCTTGGGCGTGCCTATTGATTTACGAAGTGTTATATACTGAAGAGACTTCTCCCGCTTTTTTTCCATTTACAGAATCAACAATTATTGAATAATATAGATAAATGAACTATTGTAAAGTATTTCTAAAGCCTAAAAAAGAGGAGTCGCTTATGCGCTTCCATCCTTGGGTATTTTCAGGAGCAATCCAATCAATGGATAGCAAACCAGCAGAAGGTGATTTAGTAGAGGTTTATGGTCACGCCAATCAGTTTTTAGGCGTTGGACACTATCAAATTGGTAGTATCTCTGTACGTATCTTATCTTTTACGCAACGTATTATTGATGCGAGCTATTGGGAAGAGCGCATTACTGCGGCTTACAACTTACGTAAGGCGTTGCATTTGGATAATGCTCCACACAACGATACGTTTCGTTTGATACACGGCGAAGGTGATTTCTTGCCTGGATTGATTATCGATGTATATGCACACACAGCTGTTATGCAAGCGCACTCGATCGGTATGCACCACAGCAGAGAGGCTATTACGCAAGCGATTGTTCAGGTAATGGGCGATAAAATCAAAAATGTATATTATAAATCGGAAGGAACACTTCCTTTCAAAGCGAATCTAGGTACCCAAGATGGTTACTTATATGGTGGCGAAGTGGAAGATGTAGCGGTAGAGAATGATTTGAAATTCTATGTAGATTGGCTTAAAGGTCAGAAAACAGGTTTCTTCATTGATCAACGTGATAACAGAGATTTGATTGAGCGTTACTCAAAAGGACGTTCGGTATTGAATATGTTTTGCTACACAGGTGGTTTCTCATTCTATGCGATGCGTGGTGGTGCCGAAGTGGTACACTCTGTAGATAGCTCGGCAAAGGCGATTGCGCTAACAAACCGTAATGTAGAACTTAACTTCCCCGAAGATACACGTCACGAAGCTTTTGCTGATGATGCGTTTAAGTATCTCGAAAATATGGGTGATAAGTATGATCTAATCGTATTAGATCCGCCTGCTTTTGCTAAGCACCGCGATGCATTACGCAATGCATTACAAGGATACAGAAAACTGAACGCTGTAGCGTTTAAGAAAATTAAGCCAGGTGGTATCTTATTTACCTTCTCTTGCTCACAAGTAGTGACAAAAGAGAATTTCCGCTTAGCTGTATTTAGTGCTGCGGCTCAATCGGGACGTAAGGTACGTATCCTTCATCAACTAACGCAACCAGCAGATCACCCTGTAAGCATTTACCATCCAGAGGGCGAATACCTCAAAGGGTTGGTGGTGTACGTAGAGTAGATCTAAAT
>CAMQTD010000144.1 GCA_947036995.1 uncultured Parabacteroides sp. | reverse complement strand
AAAGAAAATGATTTGAGTGAAGGTTCTTTTGAAGTTAAGAAATTGACAGATCGCAAATTACACTCCGAAAGGATGGTGAATGATTATTCTATTACAACAGTGCAATCTACGTTTGCGCTGATTGAAGGACAATCAACATACCATCCAGATATGCCACCGACTCTTTCTGTGAAATATCAACTAACAAAACCTTTTTATATGAAACTCCTTCAAGACAGAAATATTTTCTTTGTAGAAGGAGCAGCAGTAATGGATGTTGAACAAGGGGAATCGATCATTCAAAAAGATCAGATATCGGCTGAAATAGAACAATCTAACTATGACTTTGTAACTATTCGTTACCGAGGAATTACCGAGGAGCATCCTCGAAATAATTACGGATATGGAGGTTATTAAATTTAGACTAATCAATAAACTATGAAAACAAGTATTAAATCATTAACATTAATCTTAATGTTAAGCTTATGCCAAATGGCAGCAGCACAAGGGAGTATATTTACTCCAGAACATGAATTTAGATTGGGTATCGGGGCATATCCTTTAGCAGAGTCTATGGACTACTTTTTCAGATCGAAAGATGGGTATCTGGGTAGCTACGGAGGTAACTATGGTGGTGCCTATGAAGGTCTTTATGGGAATACGAGTAATCACTATACTTCAGCACTTACCTATACAGGACCGCGTATTTTTACAGGATCGATTTCTGCTAGTTATACCTACAATGTATTGAGCTGGCTATCTGTTGGTGCAGCTTTTACGTATGCTGGGGATTCGCAAAAACGATATGATAGAGTAACTGATCATGAGCTAGAAAAGAACAGTGCAAACCGCTTCTATTTAATGCCTATGGTTCGTTTTAATTATCTCAATCGCCCACTTATTCGCCTCTATTCACAAGTAGGTGTTGGTATATCGTATATGCATGAGAAAAAACATATAAATGGAAATCGGTATGTTGCTTCAGGCTGCGGCACTGCGGCACAAGTAACACTATTAGGTGTATCGGTAGGGAAAAAGCTTTTTGGATTTGCCGAACTTTTGGGAACAGGTGTGCAGGGCTCTGTAGTAGTAGGAATTGGATATAAATTTAACGCTAAATAATAGATAAGATGAAACAAATACAATATACAATCGCATTGATATTTACACTGTTTACTATCTCTTCGTGTGAGGTAGAGAACGGTACAGATGTTACGAATCAACGAACACTAGCAGGGAAATATGTTTTTGACAGTGTTGAAAATATGCTTACTACTTATATTCTACACCAGAATGACATGCTTAAATTTGACGCTTATCTGCAAGCGGATGAATCTAAAAAACCAGCTGTTCTAAAACATTTGCTACCTGGATATGAATTTTTTGAGGAAGGTGATACCGCTGCTTTCTACGGTAATAATGGAACGTGGCGTATTGTTCGTGCCTCTACCGATTCACTTTCGTCTCCTTTAGCTTCATGGAGTGTGGGATGTAGAGAAAAATTGAACGGTCTATTTGTTGATACATTACCTTTCGGATGCTTAACATTTACACGGAATAAACAGGGGGATGCTTGGATTTTGGAGGTAAAAGAATCTGAAGGACGTGTTTTAGGTAAAGGCTCTTTCGAGATCAAGAGATTGACAAATTCTAAATTACATTCATCGTGGTTAACGGACGATTATTCTATTACGACAGTAGCGTCGACCACTGCTTTGACTGGAAATGCGAATCCTTTTACAGTCAATCCTTTTCTAGTAAATTATAATTTATCAAAGCCTTTCTATTGTCAATTTATTAAACAATCAAGGAATAGTCGTTTTGTATCAGGAGCTGCCGAAATGCATGTAGTAGCAGCGGGTTCACCGAGCGATCCGAAAGATCAAGTGTCTGCTGAAATAGACAGAGACAATTATGAATTTGTAACCATTCATTTTAGGGGGATAACAGAGCTGTTTCGACGATGGAATCAGTGATAGACGCAAAAACGAATAATATTCAACTCTTACAAATTAATAGACAATGAAAACAATAAAGCAGACGCGCATATGGAATGCTTCGCTCCTTCTAATATTTTGTTTGATGCTGTTTGTGAATGCACAAGCACAAGTAAATGAAAAAATAGATTTATCGAAGCAACACATTACAATTCGACTCAAACAAAAGAGTCTAAAGATATTTGTAGACAAGCTAAGTGAACAAACAGGATATACTTTTATATATGGAGAAACTGTCGATTTAAAACAGATTATAGACATACATGCAACTGATAAATCGTTGAAAGAGGTGTTATTTATGGCTTTCGATAAACAGAATATAGCCTTTAAGGTGGTAAAGAATCATATTCTACTGACCAATAAGGAGGAGTCGTCTCGTAAAGTAACCGTTAGTGGTTACATTCGTGATTTAACCTCACATGAGTCGTTGATTGGTGCTAATATTTACGATCCAACGCTGCAACAAGGAACAGCTAGTAATGTATATGGATTCTATAGCTTAACACTTCCAGCGGGAGAAACTACGTTAAAGGTCTCTTATATGGGGTACTTAACGCATACGTATAGCTTGTTTTTGACAAAAGATACAGTTTTAGATACGCCGCTAAAGCAGAATATGCAATTAGCAGAGATAACAGTTCTTTCAGACAAACCCGAAGTTGGTGTGCTGTCAACACAAACAGGAAGTATGGATATTCCGCTGATGCATATCCGCAATGTTCCTGCACTGATGGGTGAGGCGGATGTATTGAAAAGTTTGCAACTGTTGCCTGGTGTGCAAAGTGGAACGGAGGGTACTGCTGGTATCCATGTTAGAGGCGGTGGTCCCGACCAAAATCTTTTTTTGCTTGATGGTGTTCCGCTTTACAACGTAGATCATCTTTTCGGACTGTTTTCGGTGTTTACCCCCGAAGCTGTTAAGAAGGTAACGCTCTATAAAGGGAGTTTCCCTGCACGCTTTGGTGGGAGGCTGTCGTCTATTATTGACGTGCGTACAAATGATGGAGATAAAGAGCATTATCACGGTAGTGTGAGTGTTGGACTGATCTCTTCTAAGCTTAATTTTGAAGGTCCTATTGTGAAAGGAAAGACCTCCTTTAATGTATCGGCACGCCGTTCATACTTAGATCTTCTAGCGAAACCATTTATGTCTGATGATGAGAAGTTTGGGTATTACTTCTACGATACAAATGTGAAGATAAATCATATTTTTAATGATCGAAGTCGCCTATACCTAAGCAGCTATCATGGCAAAGATGCACAATATTATGATAGCGAGCATACGTACACACCAAGTGAGTTGGTTTTAGATAGATACAAAGATGAAAGTCAACTTGATTGGGGGAGTACGATCGTAGCAGCACGATGGAATTATATTTTTAACAATAACTTATTCAGTAACCAAACAGTTGCATATAACAATTATAATTTACAATTAGACGCTTTATCCGAGACTATTAGCACTAAAGAAAATGTTGTAAGTAAGGAGTTTTATGGGTCTACATTTCAATCAGGAATACAAGATTGGAGTTATAATCTCGATTTTGAATATAGCCCGCATCCATCACATCGTATAAAATTTGGCGGGGGCTATCTTTATCATCGGTTTAAACCCGAAGTAAACACATCACGTATACAACAAGATGATGCGTTTGAAAAGTTGGATACGCTAGTACAGCATGCAAACAATCAAAAAATTTATGCGCACGAAGCTTCGTTGTATGCAGAAGATGAATTTGATGTGGGAGCAAATTTAAGTATAAATGCAGGCGTACATCTTTCACTTTTTGCTGTAAATCAAGTAAGTTATTTCTCTGCTCAGCCACGCCTTTCGATGCGTTACGCATTGCCTAAGTCGTTTGCACTTAAAGCATCCTATAGCAAAATGAATCAATATACACACCTGCTATCATCGAGTTTTATCTCAATGCCTACAGATTTATGGGTACCTGTAACAAAGAATATAAAGCCCATGCGTGCACATCAATACAATCTTGGATTGTACAATACAGCGATAAAAGGGTGGGAGTTTTCGATAGAGGGATACTATAAATCACTGCATAATGTTTTAGAATATAAAGATGGAGTTTCGTTCTTTGGTTCGTCTGCCGATTGGCAAGAGAAGGTAGAGATGGGAAAGGGTAGGGCTTTTGGTGTAGAATTTTTAGCGCAGCGTACAGTAGGAAAAACAACTGGTTGGATTGGTTATACACTCGCTAAAGCAGATAGAAAGTTTGCTAAAGGGGAGATTAATGGAGGAAATAGATTTCCATATAAGTATGACCGTCGCCACAATGCAAGCCTAACAATCAATCATAAATTTAGCGATCGCATAGATTTGAGTGCATCGTGGGTATTCTCTTCTGGAGATAAAACAACGTTGTCGCAAGAGGAAACGGTAGTTATTCGTCCTGGAGGCGATTGGCTTGGACCAGGTCTTCGTCCTGAAGATCAGATTGAATCGCGTAATAATTACACCTTACCCGCATCACATCGCCTAAATGTAGGGGTAAATATTCATAAAAAACTAAAACATGGCAATCAGACTTGGAATGTCTCTATTTATAATGCGTACAATGCAATGAATCCAAACTTTATTATGTGGGATAAAGACTATAATAATGGAGAAACCAAACGCACGCTTAATAAACTAAGTATATTGCCTATCATTCCATCTTTTAGTTACACTTATAGATTTTAATACATAATAAAATGAGAACAATAAATAAGCAATATACATTATTAGCAATGCTTTTTCTACTGCTGTTTTCCGCTTGCGAAAACGAAATAGATTATAAAGGGAGTGCCCCAAAACCTCGTTTAATAATGAATGCACTGTTAAGTGCAGATACGATACACAACAAAGTTTATTTGAATTTATCGGGTAATCAAGGAACACCCGATATAAAGGATGCTGTTGTTGATTTTTATCTGAATGATGTGCTGAAGGAGACGTTAGATTATATCCCCTATAATACCGAGCCCTATAATACTAGAGGGTATTATTTAGTTACAACACCTTTTACAGAAGATGATAATATTCGAATTGAAGCTACCTCTTCAGATGGTGCTTTAAAGGTATATGCCGAAGTTGTAGTGCCTCGAAGAGTTTTTATACAAAAAATAGATTCGATTTATACGCCAAAGGCTAATTCTAATAACCCAGATGGCCGTGAAGGAACAATGAATTTAAAGATCGCATTGAACGACTCCCCTGGTGTGAAAAACTATTACCGCTTGGAGGTAAAAAAGAATTACATTACACATGGATTTTTGTATTGGGAGGAGTGTGATACTATACAGTGTAGATCTGATTATGGATTTCAATCCAAATCAGATATGGCATTAAATGATGGGAAGCCAAATTCGGATATATCTGATGGTTTAGCATCATATATTCCTAATATATATGGTGCTTTTGATGATAGTTATTTTAAAGATAAATCATACACATTAAATATAGATGTTTTTTTTGATGATAGTGATTCTAACTATTCATTTGTTGATGAGGTTAAATATAAATGTTTGGAGTTTGTTGTTTCACTGCAAAATATTACAGAAGCGCAATACCACTATCTACGTGTAATGAATTTATTGGATTCAGATGATTACGATCCTTCGATGAGTCAACCGGTACAGATACCAAGTAATGTAATTGGTGGATTGGGCTTTGTTGGAGTAGGTATTGGAGATAGTCAGAAATTGATTATAAGTGAATCGTTTGGCGAAGAAGATAAATAAAAATAGAGGCTTAGGGTGTAAAACTAAATTTACATCCTAAGCCTAGCTGATTTACCATAAATAATAGAGTAACAAGCAGCATCTGGATACGAAAGTTAGAAGGGAAAGAAGCCATCTCTATATCCAAGGTTACCGCTTGGGCACTGCGTAAAGTTAAATACTTAATACAGACTATAACGGCTGACAATGGAAAAGGATTTGCAAAGCACGAGGATATAGCACAGAAATTGGAAATAAATTTCTATTTTTGTAAACCATACCACGCATGGGAACGTGGAGCTAATGAGAACACAAATGGACTCATCAGGCATACATCCCCAGGGGTACGGACTTTAGTGAAGTGACTGGAAAGGGGAGTAAATATGTGCTCATTAAGAATAAAAACAATAGAATAAAATGCCTAAGAAGAAGATTGAGGTCAAGATGGTAAGTTACGGAATTTACACAA
>CAMQTD010000143.1 GCA_947036995.1 uncultured Parabacteroides sp. | reverse complement strand
ATCTCTTGTGGGTCAGGAGTATAAGTAGATTCATTGTCATTGCTGCTTCTAGCATAAGATTGTTCAATTTTTATATATTCAGTGATTGTTGCATCAACATAATTGGCAGGATGTCCGGCTGGTTGGTTATCAAAGTCGATGCCATAAGCGAACAAACAACAGTCACCGCTACTAGCTTTATCGAATATTGCATTATTTGATGTAATGTTACCTGAAGGTGTTTTTGCAAAATTGTCGAATGGAATATTATCCATTGTAGAGATAATCCCGAAAGTTGCACCAGATGTTTTATTGCTCTGCTCCATACAAGAGGTAAACATCGACGCTACAGCAATCATCGCAGCACATGAGTAAAGTTTGAAATTTTTCATTTTTATGTATATTATTGTTTGTTAAATACCAAATCTAAATCCTACTTGAAAGCTTGCACTGAAAGGTTTCTCAGAGTGTGCAGTTTCAATAATGCTTCCGTTCTCGAAATAATAATCTACCCCAGCTTCGGCAAATACATTGACAAACCGTATCACTGGATAGCTAACGCCTACACGTGCGTTGAGAGACCAAAGAAGCTCTTTCATACGTGTGTTTTCTCTTATCGTATTAATTTCTTTTGTTTCAGAGAATAATGTATTTTTCATTTTTCCTGCTATATTGATCTCACCCATTCCTCCAGCAGAGGCATACGCTACAAACTTATTCCATTCTGCAATCTTATATGATATAGAGAGGGGAATACCGATGAAGTGTAGTTTTTGGTTTGTTTCGGCATGATAAGTGCCATTTGTTTGCCAGTCTGAGGACATAAAGCTATAGACTAATCCCGATTGAAGGGAGAAGCGATCATTCAAAGCTCTGCCAATACCTAATCCAAAGGAGATAGGGCGGTGGTGCTTTATGTCTGTCTTGGGTGTACTGCTTTGCATTGGCGAAGCTACATTATTCATTAACATCAACCGATCGTCGACCTTATATGTGTTGCGTAGGGCATAATTATTCATTGAGCCGCTTGTTCCGGTACCAATATTTCCACCACTCATACCAAAACTCCATTTACGTGCTTTTTGTGTAGCAGGTGTTGCTGCAACTTTTTTGATTGCACTATTTTGTTGTCTGCTGTTGCTGTATCGTCTCGTTGATTGAGTGGAGCGTGCAGCGGCAGCAGGTTGGTTGTTTGTTGTTGAATTGCTTGCTATTTGCTGTGGCATAGCAGCTGCAACAGGTGTAGCGCTGTTTGCTGCTGGTTCTATATTTGCTGTTTGAACTGCTTTCGCTTTTTGTTGTTTGGCTACAGCTACCCACTCCTTTTGTGCTAAAGGTTTTGATGCTGTAGGGGTAGGGGATTGTTTCTTCTCCTTGCTTTGTATCTCAATTGTTTCTGTCAAAACCGGAGAAGTAGGTATAACAGACTTATTATTCATAAGGAGCGTCAATGCACTAGAGGCAATTAATAACGTAGCAACAGCAGCAGCAGCGTAATACCACGGTGTGATGGTACGTGCAGGCATTGTATCGGGTAACTTTTCGACGATAGCGTTCCAACTGTCAGCGGCAGGCGGAACTTCAAAGTCTTGAAGTTTATTGCGTAGTATATTATTAAATTGATCTTCTTTCATCACTGTTTCATTACTTATATAAGTCATTCACTTTTTTCTGTAGCATCTGTTTGGCTCGTGTATATTGCGAGCGTGAGGTGCTTTCGTTTATCTGCAACATTTCGCTAACCTCTTTATGCGAGTAGCCTTCGATTGCAAATAGATTGAAAACGGCTTTAAATCCGGAGGGCAGTTGTTGTATGACGTTTATTAATTCTTGTGCAGAGAGTTCTTCTAGTGCCGAAGCGCTGTATTCGATAAGTTCTGCCGCATGGTCTAAATCATCAGATTCTTTCATTACGTCATTCTTTCGAATGTATTCTAAAGCACAATTAACAAACACTCTTCTCATCCATCCCTCAAAAGAGCCAGCACCTGTATAACTCGATAGGTTAGTAAATACCTTCACGAAACCATCTTGTAGCAAATCAGCAGCCGTTTCTCTGTCGTTAGCGTAACGCAGACAAACCCCCATCATCTTGCCTGAGTATTGATCGTATAGCTTCTTTTGAGCTAATCGTTCGCCTTTCAGACAACTTGCTATTAGTTGTTTTTCATCCATTCGAGTTATTCAAATTACCAAATAGTATCATTTGTGATATATCTGGTTGTTATTAATAGATGCAACTATTAATGAAAATGCTGCATCGTTACGTAAAAAATAAATAAAAAAGATTCGAAGCGAAAGCTCAATTGTTCGAAAATGATGCTAAACTCTCTTCTTTTGGGCAAAGGTATATATTTTTGTGGTTAATTTATACTTTAAATAATGTATTTCGTAGTTTGCAAGGCGTGCGATAAAAAAGTACCTATATACAATGTATCGTATCCATACGAAAATCTATTTATGAATATATGTATTCACAACCTTTGTTTATGTCTTTTTTTACACCGAAAACTATGCTCTACAGCATAGTTTAGTTAAATGATATTTACATAATGAATTTAGCAAGCAATTTATTATGTTCTGTGGCATATAATGCGCTATATTTGCATTGTGTTTTTCATGGTATTAGATTTAAGGTTAAAAATAGGGTGCTTTGTTGTTGTGAAACAATGAATACTCGACAAAAGGACGTTTTTAATTAAACGGACTACTTACAGTTAGTCAAGCGGATAAGTTCTATAAATGATTAGAACTATTCCGCTTTTTCTTTTTTTAGGACAAACCAATAACAACTTCATCGCGCTAGCATTGCCAACCTTTAAGCCCCAATAACTGTTCTTAGGGTATAAATATAGCTTAATTAAAGGAACGGCATGGAAAATAAAGAATCAAAACGAGCACTATCAAAAAAAGGATTAATCATATTAGTTTTCGTACTTCTTGGTGCGCTAATCGCTGCATTTATGTGGTGGCATAATTACGAGAAATATATTGTTACTGATGATGCGAACTTAGCCTCCAATCGTATTTCGATCGCTTCGATGGTGATGGGTCCTATCCTCAATCAATATGTAACAGCTGGCGATACCGTAGCGGCTGGCGATCTGCTTGCAGATTTGGATAGTGCTGTGATTGTGTCTCAGTTGGAGATTCTGCTTGCACAACAAAAAGACAAAAAGGCATCAGCCACTATCGAAGTAATTAAAGCAAAGATTAAGGCGCTTCAAACACAACTAACCTATTATAAAATAAAGGCTCCTCGCAGTGGTGTTATTGCAAAGTGTTGGATGCTCGCAGGTGATATAGTGCAACCTGCTCAAACCCTTTTTACGCTTGATGCTAACCATAAACTATGGTTAGCGATCTATCTTGAAGAGACCAAATACAGCATGATAGCAATGGGGCAGACTGTCAAATATGTACTTGATGCCTATCCATCCTTAACCTTTTGGGGTAAAATATATTATATAGGAACGAATACAGCTTCTCAGTTTTCGATGATTCCAGCAAGTAATGCCTCAGGTAATTTCACCAAAGTAACACAACGCATTCCAATAAAGATATCTATAGACCGTATCACGGGAGATCCCGAACGCATCAAGCAGGTGCGCCTGGCTTCGGGCATGTCTGCTGAGGTTAAAATCGTTAAATAGATGATGCGGATGGATGCAACGAACAATAACGCAGAACACCCTGCCTATAAATGGTTGATACTAATCAATGTTATGATGGCAACATTTATGGCAGTATTAGACTCTACCGTAGTAACAGTTGGGCTACCCACCATCATGGGCGATTTAGGTACTGACATCAATACTGCCGAATGGGTGCTTACAGCATATATGCTTTCGCTTGCCACGATGCTGCCTGTTTCGAGTTGGCTAGCGGATCGATATGGTTACAAACGTGTTTTTATGTTTTCTATTTTGGTCTTTACTACAGGATCGTTTCTTTGTGGCAATTCAACATCTATTGAGGAGTTAATCTTTTGGCGTGTTTATCAAGGGTTTGGCTGTGGGGCTATTATTCCTGTGGGGATGGCTATTGTTACATCTGTGTTTTCTGTAGAGAAGCGTGGGTTGGCACTCGGGTTCTGGGCTATTGCATCGGCTGCATCAGTCTCTTTTGGACCCTCTATTGGGGGATACTTGATTGATAATTTTAATTGGAATTACATCTTCTTTGTGAATATACCAGTAGGTAGTTTGGCTATTTTCTTCTCTTGGATCATTCAAAAGGAGTTTAAGAATAGTATGACAGGGCGGTTCGATTATTGGGGGTTTATTACTTCGGCTCTTTTTCTGTCTACCTTCTTATATGGATTAACGGCAGTTAATGCTGCAACCAATCCGCAGGGGTGGGATAGTCCTGTTGTTGTAGCTTGTCTGTTTATTGCATTTGTCAGCTTTGTTAGTTTTATATTTATCGAACTGAATCACGATACGCCATTAATGAATTTGAGGCTCTTGGGCGATCGTAATTTTACGTTGGGTAATATTGTAATCTTTATTTTTGGAGTAGGTATGTTTGGGAGTACCTTCTTAGTGCCTCTTTATCTTCAAAATAGTTTGGGGTATTCTGCTTTTGAGTCGGGGTTATTCTTTATTCCTGTGGGGATACTGCAAGGGATTGCGTCTCCTTTGGTGGGTAAATTATCTCAAAAACAGAATCCGAAAGTTTTTATTATTGTAGGGTTAATTCTTCTGGCAACAAGTTTTTATTTGAATCAGTCGCTTTCTTATTTAACAGATGCGAGCTATATACGTATAAGTCTTTATCTTAGAGGGGTAGGGCTGGGGATGATGTATTCTCCGTTGATGAATATGTCGCTTTATAATATTCCACAACAGTTTATGGCTCAGGCTTCGAGTTTGACAAATATTATTCGTCAAGTTGGAGGAAGCTTTGGTGTAACGATAATGAGTTATATCCTAACAAAGCGCACTGCCTTCCATCTGTCTAGCTATAGCGAGGCGTTGGATCAATCCAGTGCGGTGTATCAGCAAACAATTAGCGGACTGAATCAATACATGCTACATCATACACACGCCTCAGTTCACGAAGCAACTCAATTATCTATGCGGTTGATAGATCAGCAGATCGCCATGGAGGCTTATATCGGTGGAATGAATGATGATTTCTTTATTGCCTCTATGATTACATTTGCAGCAGTGCTCCCTGTGTTGTTTATGATAAAGAAGAAGACGGATAGTTAATCTATTTCACAAAGATGAGAGGTGTTGTTTTATACTTTCTTTTTTAAAAGGAAGCATGCTTGATCTCCATCCATATAGTTATTCAGATTTTTTGTTAGTTTTTTAAAGTGTGGAACGAATGAATCTAGATTTTTATTAGGAGTATCAAGTAATGGGATGTCCTGAAGATACTTTTCTGACATGTAACATTGGCTATGAGTAGAATCAAATATAATATTTTCGATTTCTAAATTAGCCTCTTTTGCAAGTATAGCGATACTTTTTGTTGTGTGCAAAAAGAAATGTCTTGGAGCGTCAACCTGAAACCAATTCATTCCGTATTTTCTCCAAGCATAGCAGTCGGCTACAGGGATTCGTATTAAAACAAACCCTTTGTCTGAAATAATATTGAATAAAGAGTTGAATATCTCTTTTGGATTAGCCATGTGTTCGAAAGAATGATGTAGCATAATAAGATCAAATTGCTCTTTGATATTAAAGAGTTCGTCTTTAATGATTTTTACGTCAAACGGAGTCGTCGTCGTCTCTTTAATATACGGGTCTAAACCAGTTAAATTAGAAAACCCGAACTGTTTCATTTCATCTAAACGAAAACCATTTCCACACCCAATATCTAATATTTTGGAATTCAGACTACAGTACTTTTTGTTTAGCCAAGGATGTTCAAGCTTATAGTATTTATTATATGTGGTAGCAAAAAGTCCAATAGGGTCGAGCTTTCCTAATCTAAAATTTAAGGCATGCTTCATTAGATAAAAAGAAATTTTATTTTTTAAATTTCTTTTCTGTACATGATTAAATGAATAGTAGTTTTCTGGATAATATTTCTCCATATTATCAGGTATCGTTTTAATTTGTAGACAACCGCATTTAGCACATTTAATGTATGTAAAAGTTTCACGCATGCCAAACATCATTTCTCGACCTTCATAGGTTTTATTGTTGTCGATATTACCACAAATATTGCAGACAAACAGTTCCATAGACTTTGTTATTTTTTTGAAATTATTTTAGATAGATTCTTTTAACGTTCAAATG
>CAMQTD010000142.1 GCA_947036995.1 uncultured Parabacteroides sp. | reverse complement strand
TAAAAGCAGTAATCAAAGCCTCTGAACTCTGATCAGCAGCTATTCTAGTGCCTTCAAAATCAACAACAACATTCAATATTCCAGCTTTAACTGCAATATCCATATCCAAAACATCAGCTTTAATATCACCAATAACAGTTACGTCACATGCGCCAACACCTGTTAGTGTTAGTTTTTGAGTTCCTGTAAATGAGTTTTCGGCTCCATTTTTTACAACAATAATCTCTTCAACAACAATATCTCCTAGGTCAAGACCTGTGAATGAGAAATTCTTAAGTTCCATTTTAAGCATATTATCACCTGTTTTAGTGATATATACTTTTTGAGGGATATTATTTCCAATAGGAGTGCCACCTAGTTCGATATCTAATGCACCCTTATATACTCCATTTAGCTCTTCGCCAATAAATTCTATTTTATCATCTTTGTCGCATGAAGAAAATAGATTTAGCGTTGTAATAAGCATGAAAAAATACAATAAATTCTTTTTCATAAAAACTTTTTTAATTTATAAATTTAGTCTGATAGTAATTGTTTAGTGACGTGTTAGAATATATATGCAAAACCAAGGTTCGCATATATAGGATAAATGCCAAATGTTACAGCTGTAAAATCTTTATCAAAAACGGAGTTTATTCCCCACGTTAAATCAGCATAAACACTTAAGTGAGAAAATGCTTTCCATGATGTTCCAACTTGTGCTCCATATTGAAATTTTTGCAACTCGGAAGAGAAATTATAATATGCATGGCTCACTTCAATTTTTTCTCCAGTTGGAACTTCATCTCTAATATACCCATCATATGCGCTTCCTGAGAATTCGCCATCTATTAGGTATGAAAAGTAGGGGCCAGCTTTTATTTCCCATCTTTTGCTAATTTGGTAGTTTGCTAATATAGGAATACTCAAATAAGTATTACGTACTTTCGTTTCTACATTACCTGTCCAATAACCTTTCATTTCACCACCATCGTCTGCCAACATCTCCATGCGGTAGTTTTTTACATTCGCATCTGTTTTCATTCCTTTATTCTCTAAGCGAAGACCAACAGTCATTCCCCATTTAGGGTTAAACAGTTTTGTTACATTTCCTTCTATAGAAATAGCCACTGTTGGATTGTAACCTTTAAGTTCACGAATCTCTGCAGGTAAAGGTAGGGGAGATGTTCCTCCTACATTAAAGCCGGCTTTAATTGAGTAATGTAATCCGTTTAGTGCAGAAATGATTACACCTTTATTTCTATCCTCCTGAGCTTGTATTGTAGCGCTTAGGACAGTAAATACGAGCATTAATATTGTTGTAATGTATAGTTTCGTTTTCATTCGTGTCTTTATTTTGTAATTACTTTTACTTGATCCACATAAAGTGTGCTACCAACAGCTCCAGAGAAATAGGCTCCATCTCTACTTGATGAGAATACTACAGCTAGGTTATATTGATTGTTCTTTAATTTATTTGCATCAACGGTTTTACCTGGTTTTACTTTAAATGGAATTGAAAAGAATGTATAATCAGAAGGCTCACCTGGATTCTCTATTCGAGCAATTGAAATAATATTCGAACTTGTTAGAATATTTGCACCATCTAATGTAGGTTCTGCAGGAGTTGATTCGTAGAATACGGCATATATATCAGCAATATCTTTTTTATTGGGAACAACGTCACCTGCGCCATTTGTAAATACTTTACCAGCTGTAAATTTGTAATATCCTTCTAAATATGTAGGCTGTGATTCAATAGGTAATCCGAATTGTGTTGCTTCTAAAGGCTTTTGCATAGCAATCATCGAATTGAAAGTTCCTAAAAATAGGTTTCCAGCAGCAATAGGCATATTAACCATTGCACCTAAATCTCCAGTAGAAAGCGTTTGTAATTTAAGCCCTTTACCCTCTTTGCCATCATCCGTTATGGATGTTGGATATTCATTTGCAGGTCGGTCTGCTGCAAGTGTTGAAAATGCAGGATTACCACTAGCCCAAATATTTAGTTCTGAACCATCTAGGTATTCATATATCTCATAATAGCTCTTTTTGCCTACTGTAACCAATTTGGCATGCTCAAAATTATATTCAAGCGGCAATTCAAATCTATTGAATGTAACTAAATATTCTTTACTCCAGTTTTTATCTTCAGACACTACTGTATATACCTGTGGCGTAGTGAAGTTGCGTACAGTGCCACTAGCTGGGCTAATTGTAGCACCAGGAGTTAAATCAAACTCAGGTGCTAACTTAGTAACATTTGTAGACTTCTTTGCAAGTATAATAATTCTGTCGTTACTAATTTGAGGATCTGCCTTTAGTATCGAGTCGGGAACAAGGCAGTTAAGGATATCAGCTTCAGCATTTAATGCTTCATCTTGAATGCAGGATTGAAAAAGAAATAATGAAGATAAAGCAGTAAGTGTAAATAATTTTTTCAAATTCATTTTATACTAATTAGTTATTAATAGACTGCAAAGAAAGCTATTTATTTGCAATCATGATTTAAATTAATTGTTTTTAACCTAATGTGTTAATGCTGAATTTATGGTCTTAGTTTTTGATAATCATTAAGATAGAGGTCTAATATGATGTTTTATGCCACTGGATATAAAGTTTCCAGTGGCATAACTAGAGCGGGTTAAATTAGATAATTAGATGTGAAAAGCATTTAATTACATTAACAGATTTGTTATATATTATTCTTTTAAATAGAACGGGCATACCTATCTCTCTCCCTACAAATCAAACCAATAATTAACCTTAACCATAAACGTATTCGTTGCAGGTATCCCGAACATTGCATCTAGGTTATTTCCCCAGCCTGAGATTGCTTGTGCGTTGCGGTCAGACATGCGGTGTTCCCATACGAGGTATAGGGTTGAGCCTGGGCGATACTCCCAACGTCCTACGAGGTTGGAGCGAAACTCATTGAAGCTGAAGTTGGGGTTTGTGAAGCTGAAAGCTTCTTTGCTATCCTCTGTAACGGTATAGTTGTTGTTGTTCAGGGCAATGTTATCGGTACTGATTCTTTTAAAACGACTTTCGTAGTTGTGCGAAGTTGTTTCGTCTGCGACTTTGAACTCATCAAATGTGGCTGACGATGTGAAAGGAGAAGCATATAGTTGTAACGAGATATCGGGCGTGATGTTTGCTTGCAGTTTCATTGTAAAGCCATATGTATCTTGATCCATGCGTCCCATGAGGTATGTTGGATTGGCGATGGTGGCGATGTATTGCATGTTATCAAGATTCCACGCATAATCAAACTGACCTGATAGGTATATATAGTTACCTAAGCGAAAGGTTAAGCTCGGACTTATTGTGTTGAAGCTCGTATACCCATCCGAATTGTGATTTCCTTGATATTGGAGCATAAACATAACACGTTTCGCTCGATCCGTATTAACCTTGACCGAACTTAATACAAAAGGAGAGATACGCATATCCGACCCACCCCTCAGCATGCGTGTATCTAAGAAATTCCATGTATAGGTCTCTTTCACATCCCATTCAAAGCGATTCATCGTCATCGACTGCCAGCGTAGTGCCGTGTTGTTGTTGAAGGGCGTACCGCCATAGTTCCATTGATTGGTCTGTGTAAGCGTGAAAGCGTTGTAGCGAAAGAAATTCCAACGATCGGTCTGACGAAACATTATTTCGCTCTCGTTAGTCAAGTTATCGGTCTCCTTCATGTATCCCATATTATTGAGGTCGAACCCTGGAGACGACCAGCTAAACTGTTCGGAGAAGTTCCAGCGTGCATTCCCTTTACGTCCCACTTTCACGTATCCACCCGTACCGCTTAGTGCGTTGCGGAGTGTATCTACGCCTAAATATTTATGTGATGATGCGCGTTGGAAGTAGTGCACCGGACTGTATTGCAGTGCCGTTATTGCCTCTTTGCTACCATTTACGGTACTGAACATTCCTTTTAAGTCGATGTAATAGAGTCTGTTTTTAAAATACTGCATCAAGTCTATTCCTCCTGTAAACGCGTTGCGGATACGTGTTTTTTCGAGGTGAGGCTCGTCTAGTGCCCTGTTGACGGATGTCAGTATTCCGCCCAAAAGGGTGTTGCCTTCCCAATTCTTTTGCACGCGGGCTACGGTATAGTTTGTTAGCGGCTCAATTACTTCGCGGCGTTCGTTGCCGTTGCGCGATACATCTACACTTGTGCGGGCGGTAACGCTTTGTACGGCACCGATTGTTACACCTTGGCGGTTTGTACCTGTAAACTTAAGCGCGCCGATGATGGGGATATTATCTTTTACGCTGGCAAAGTTTGATTCGTTGTCTATCCCTGCTGGTGTGTAGGAGGGGGCAGAGCCGATGCGTCTGGTGTAGAACATTTGATCCTTTCCGTTTGCAAAATCGAGAATATGCTTACCTTCCAGAAAGAAAGGTCTCTTTTCATCATAATATGTTTCGTATGCTGTTAAGTTCATAACCGAAGGATCTAGCTCCACCTGCCCAAAGTCGGGATTGATTGTTACATCTAACGTAAAATCAGAAAGGGCAAACTTTGCATCCAACCCTACATTACCGCCAAACTTATTCCCTGTTTGATACGGACTTCCTGCAATCTTTGGTTCGCTGCTGTATTTCCCCATTGTATAGGGTAGCAGTTCGATGCCACGCGGTTTAGGCAGCGCATCCATGCCGTGCATTTCGCCAAAGGAGAATACGTGTCCATTATTTTTTAGTGGAATCATACTCCAATTCTGCACCTCGTTGTTACGTCTGATAATACGTCTGACGTGCAAGCCCCATGTGCCGTTATTGGCTAATTGGTTGTATCGTAGCTGACTGAATGGGATGCGCAGTTCCGCAGTCCAGCTCGAATCTGCTTTGTTCACGTCTGTTCGTCCTTCCCATACGGCATTCCAACTTCTATTTACGTCTAACTTATCGGTTACGATTAAGTCTGTTTTGTTTCCGCCTACGTTGATATTAAACTCTGGCGCAGCTCTGTAGTCGTGGTACGTGTCAAAGGCTATACTGATAAGATCGCCCATGCTATTGTCGTCTCTATTGCCGATAAACTGGTTTATCTCTGCTGGAAATTCATCTTTACAGTATACGCCAATATAGATGTATTTATTATCGTAGAAGAGTTTTACGCGCGTAAAGGATGGGGTTGGTTCGCGTTCATATGGAATAATTTGTACAAATGAGTCGGACCAAACACCTTGCTCTACCCACATTTTGTCGTTTAGCTTGCCATCCAGTATGGGGACGATATCTTGCACCTTCGTGATGGTGTAGTGTCGTTTGTATGCGCTGTCTAGTGGTAGGATGTTATCTGTTTGCGCCGAAAGCGAGGTGGTTAGGCTTCCTGTAATAAGGAGTAGTAAGAGTCTATTTATCATGGGATAGTTATATGAAAGTGGTTGTGTGTGATGCCGTGAAAGCAAATAGCATGGAGGTAGGCTGCTGTAAAGCCTGCGTCCATGCTATCATTGTATGTTTATTTATCTAATAGATCGGGTCTGAGGCGTTGCGTACGCTCGATGGCTTGTTGCAGCTTCCATTCGTCTATTTTGCGTTCGTGTCCGGATAGTAATATATCTGGAACTTTCCATCCATTATATTCCGCCGGTCTTGTGTATACAGGTGGCGCTAATAGGTTATCTTGGAAAGAGTCTGAAAGTGCGCTTTGCTCGTCTCCGATAGCACCTGGTAGTAGTCTGATGATGGCATCACTCATTACAGCAGCAGCAAGTTCGCCCCCTGTAAGCACATAATCACCGATAGATATTTCGCGTGTGATTAGGTGTTCTCTGATTCTGTGATCTATCCCTTTGTAGTGTCCGCAAAGGATGATGATGTTATTTAGCAAAGACATAGAGTTGGCTATTGGCTGAGAAAACTTCTCGCCATCGGGAGAGGTATATATAACTTCGTCGTACGTGCGCTGGCTCTTCAGAAAAGAGATCGCACGATCAATCGGCTCTATTTGCATCACCATGCCAGCTTCGCCACCAAAAGGATAGTCATCTACACGTTTCCATTTGTCGGAACAGAAGTCTCGCAAATTGTGTAAATGAATCTCTGCTAATCCCTTTTCTTGGGCACGTTTCATGATAGAGCAGTTAAGTGTGCCCTCGATCATTTCAGGTAGAACGGTGATAATATCTATTCTCATATAATCTAGTCTTTGTATTTTATGTTACAAAAGTAAGGGTTTTATGATATATAAGCTAATTATTTGGCGAATAGATAAGCGTTGCGCTTGAATTAAAATGCAAATAGAGATTTTATGAACTTATTTACTGAATCATGTTTTTACTTATGACACATTGCCACCAATCCCCACCAACCCCTATCATATTACTCATAAATCCCCCATTCTCCTAACTCACCCCCTCTCACCAAACCCCCCAAAAGCCCCCCACACCACCCATTTAAGCAATTATATTCCCCTTTT
>CAMQTD010000141.1 GCA_947036995.1 uncultured Parabacteroides sp. | reverse complement strand
GTAATAGCGTTACATTTGGTGCTGGGATAGCGGATCGTGCAAACGATTCCTATCCTGCTCAACTGCAAATATTATTAGGTGATACATATCACGTCGAAAACTTTGGTAAAAGCGGCTCTACCCTACTCCGCAAAGGGCACCGACCATACAACGATCAACCCGAGTACAAAGATGCATTAGCGTTTGCTGCGGAAAATGTTGTGATTCACTTAGGGCTGAACGATACCGACCCACGCAACTGGCCCAACTATAAAGATGACTTCTTTGCTGATTATATCCGTTTGATCGAATCGTTCCGCAAAGAGAATCCGAAATGTAAGATTTGGATCTGCCGATTAACCCCCATCTCACACCGTCACTCACGCTTTAAATCGGGTACACGTGATTGGTATTGGCAAATACAAGAAGCCATCGAACTTTTGGCAGAAAGCCAAAACCTCGAACTTATTGACCTCCAAGCAGGACTATACAACCGCCCTGACCTACTCCCCGATGCTATTCATCCCAACAAAGAGGGTGCAAGTATCATTGCAAATACAGTTTATAGTGCGCTTACAGGAGACTTTGGCGGTTTGCAAATGAGCGAACTATATACCGATCACATGGTACTACAACGCAACAAACCACTCAATATAAGTGGTACTGCCAATGCAGGGGATAAAATAAAAGTGGCGATTGACGGAAAACGTGCAAGCACAAAAACGGCAACTAATGGCACATGGACAATCACCCTTCCACCACTTCAAGCCGGTGGACCACATCTCTTTACAATCCAATCTCCTACAAAAAAGATAATCTACAAAGATGTATTGGTAGGCGAAGTGTGGCTATGCTCTGGGCAATCCAATATGGAATTCCGCTTAAATCAAGCCACCACTGCCAAAGAGGGTATCAAAAGTGCCGAATCAAAACAAGCACAAATCAGATTCTTTGATAAAAAAGCGCGCTATCGTACCAATGCCGAAACATGGGATGTCGCCACACTCGACTCGCTAAACAAACTTCAACACTATGCGCCTACAACATGGAGCGTTTGCAATGCAGCATCGGCTTCACAAATGTCTGCCATTGCATACTATTTTGGCACTATGCTTGCTGATAGCTTGCACGTTCCGATTGGTTTAATCAACAATGCTGTGGGCGGTTCTACAACTGAATCGTGGATAGATCGCAAGACTTTGGAGTTTAAATTTCCCGATATCCTGAACGATTGGATCAACAACGATATGACTCAAGCTTGGGCACGTGGACGCGCTGCTCTCAACATCAAAGCAGGGAAAAATAGGTTGCAGCGTCACCCTTATGAGCCTTGCTATCTCTTCGAATCGGGCATACTGCCTTTAGCTGCATACCCAATTAATGGCGTTATTTGGTATCAAGGCGAGAGTAATGCACACAATATAGAACTACATGAAACACTGTTTCCGCTGATGATCGAAAGTTGGCGCACACTTTGGGGAGAGGAACTTCCGTTTTACTACGTGCAACTCTCGAGCCTCAACCGCCCTAGCTGGTGCGATTTCAGAGATAGCCAACGCAAAATGCTTCGTACCATCCCTTCGGTGGGCATGGCAGTGAGTAGCGACAAAGGCGACTCGTTGGATGTACACCCACGCGATAAAAAAGCTGTAGGCGAACGACTGGCTTTGGCTGCGTTGAACAAAACATACAAGCAAAACAACACCCCTTCGGGTCCACTCTTTGAACAAGCCTTTGCCAAAGGAAAAGAGACATGGGTTGAATTTGCCCACAACAAAGGGATGCACCCAGCTGATGGAACCGAGATACGAACATTTGAAGTTGCCGAAACACCTGGTATATTTTACCCTGCCAAAGCAACGGTTGTTGATAATAAGATAAAGCTTACATGTAAGCAGGTTAAGCAGCCACGTTATGTACGTTATGCTTGGCAACCTTTTACGCGTGCTAATTTAGTCAACTCGGCTGGATTACCTGCCTCAACATTTCAATCAATCATTATAGAAGAATAGAGATGATTTCTAAATCTATTACAATTCAAACAATTTTATTTGCGACAGTATGCAGCCTATATGGTTGCGGACTGTCTGCAAATAGTAAAACAGACCAACAAATGAGTAACACAATCACATGGCAAGCCATGCCCGATCTTCCAGGCACTACAGCGGCACCCTCTCTAGGCGTATCTGCTCCTTTCACAGGCATACACAACGGCGTATTAATGGTTGCAGGGGGATGTAATTTCCCCGACAAACCAGTAACAGAAGGTGGTGCTAAGAAATATTACGACGCGCTATTCGTGTTCAATATCGAAACCAATAGTTTCGAACCCAAAGCATATAAAATCCCTGCTGCCGTTGCCTATGGTATGGCAGTAACCACGCCGAAAGGAATCGTTTGCATGGGTGGAAACAACAGCGACACGAAGTTTACCGAAACATTTCTATTGCAGTGGGACAAAGCTACAAAGCAACCCATCATCACCGCACTGCCTCAACTCCCTGCCACGATGGATAACATGGCTGCAACCTTTATTGATAATAAAGTATATGTTATGGGCGGAAGTTACAACGGAGCGCCTTCGAACGCTTTAATCGCTTTAGACCTTGATAAAACCGATGCAGGCTGGAGCGTATTAACCTCATTCCCTGGTGCTGCACGCGTACAACCTATTGCAGTAGCAACAACCGTAGCAGGCGAATCTTATATCTACCTCGCAGCAGGTTTTCAGCCAGCAATAAATGGCAGCGAACCAATTGTTTCGTGTGATATGCTCCGCTATCAAGTGAGCAGTAATACATGGAATAAGGAGTGTGAAATCCCTGCATTTGAGGATGGAAACAAACGTACCCTTGTAGGCGGTACCGCCATTGCGGTCGACAATACAGGCGAACTGCTCTTTATGTCTGGCGTAAATTACAACCGCTTCTGCCCTGCCCTATTGCGCGAGCAGCAACAGCAAATTGCAACCGCAGCCAATAACAGTGCCGTGGTAGACAGTCTGAAAGCCGAAAGCAAAGCATACCTACTGCAACCACAAGCGTGGTATCAATTCAACACCTCACTTTTGCGATACAACCCTGCGGATAAATCGTGGAGTGTATTGGGTGAACATCCCCAATTAGCTAGAGCTGGTGCAGGTATTGCAACGATTAATAGCAACGTTTACATTATAAATGGGGAGAGCAAGCCAGGCATAAGAACACCTTCGATCAATTGCATGACGCTTAAATAAAATAAATCGTTTCACTGAGGTCTTACAGACTAGCATAGTAATAGTATTGAAGTACTAGTACTCTTTCAAAGAAATACGGATACTTTTTCAATAAAGTATCCGTATTTTATTTATTACTCTTTTTCAGCTGCTACGCTTTCTACAAATATACCGATAGGATCGGGTACATTTCCACTGATAAAATGTGCATAGCTAATGCCTAGCTCAGTAGGGTTTTCTAAAGGTAGGGTGAGGCGCTTCTTGCCATCTACATATACAACGGCTTTTTTGTTGTTCGTCCACTTAATGGCGATGGTGTGCCATTTTTCGTCTTTGATTTTTAATCGTTTGCTGTCAAGTGATAGCTTATACATTGCGTTGTATGTGGCTACGGTATCCGAGGCATTAAACCATCTATCGTTGAGAAGTAGTGTTACAGGTTTAGCACCCTTTGGTAGCTTGATACTTGTAGTGAACGTACCATCTTTTGCAGTAGGGAAGTTCCACAGTGCGCCATCGTTATCACCAACAAGTGTATCGTTTGGAGCATAGCGCATGTTTAGCATCTTTGCGCCGGGTTTATCGGAATGATTAACCAAGATATCGCCCTCTACTCTGTTGTATCCGCAATGTCCTTGAAATCCTTTGTAATACTTGAAGGCTGTCCAATCGTGCAGACCATTTTCAAAAGCATTTGAACGTCCACCCTCATAGAGCCAATCAATATCAAACATAACCATCTTGCGGTGATTTGTATTTTGTCCGATGGCTGCTAACACCTTGCCATCGCCCACTTCGATACATTGTGCTTGATGCACACTTTTGTCAATACCTGCTTTGCTGGCAAAGTCGGTTTGGTTGCGCCCCTCGTCTAGGAATAGTTCGCGTGCACCAATCCATGTCTTTCCATCGTCCTCAGATATGGCAACGTGTGTTGCGTTTCTGTTTGTAAACACATCATCCCAAACACCAGTATTCCCCTGCAATTCGGGTAGTGGGGTGGTGTTAGACCAGAAAAACAGCAACCTACCATCTTTTAATTTATGGAAAGTAGGCATCGTAATAGTTCCGTAAAATGGCGATGGTGTAGCCTCTCCCCACGTAATGCCGCCATCGGTAGAGAATGCTTGGTAGTGCTTGTCTTGCGATGTGCGCATGATCATCCACAGCCTACCGTCAGATAGTTCTGTAACGGTTGGTTCTACAGCGCCGTGGTTCCAGCGTAGTCCTTTATGAAATCCGTTTAACTCGTGTAGTGGGGTAGTTACATGGTTTGAGATAGTCCATGTTAAACCATCATCGTCCGAGGTATAGGTGAAAGCTCCCTTTCGTCCAAGTCGGTGTGCGCTTACAACAATACGTTTTCCATCGCAGATAAATACAGGCGGTTTAATCATTAACGAAAATTCATCATCAATTTTATTGATCTCTCTTCCACCATTTATTCCACCTTTAGTACGTATGGCATATACGCCATCTGTTGTTGAGAAGATACGTACAAACTCGCCACTGATTGGACTCTGTATATCTGCATAAACCATATCGGGCGATACGTTTACACGCTTCCACGTAAAACCGTCATCTTTACTTGATAGGTAATACGGCGATTTGTCACTCTTCTGCTCGCCATAGTTATAGTGTCTTATCTCGCCATCGGGCATTTTAGAGAGACCAATATAGGCATCAGAAGGTGGTACACCGACTACAACGGGGGCAAAAACTTTATCCAACTTCGGTGTCTGACCGTAAGCATTGCATGCGATAGAAGCTATCGCGAGCGTTAAACAATAAATTTTATTCATATATTTGTTTTTGTGTTTATATTTGTGTTTTATATTAGAGCAAGTGCATCGCTTGTGCTATTTTCAGGGCTTCGTAAGAGTTATCTACACCGAGTTTCTTTAGTATATTTTGGCGGTGTCGGTCTACTGTATTCTTACTAATAGCAAGTGTTACTGCAATCTCTTTGCTTAAATGTCCGCATTGTATATGCGATAAAATCTCTCGCTCTCTGTTTGAGAGGATATTTTCACAAGCACCATATTCGCTATCCGAAACCAACGCGCCTGTCTCTTTATTTATAATACAACCGTTAATCTCTACGGTTTCAGACTGGTTTATCGTTGCCCGATAAATACAGACCGAAAATAGTAAGTCGGTATCTAAATAGAGTGTGCGGTGGTTGATATATTGATACGAATCGTCGGCAGTGCGTATACGTATGCGAGAGTCGGTACAATATTTCAGACGCTCATCCGCAGGTAGCTGTTTGAGGAAGTGATAAAACTTCAGTTCTAAAATATGACGTTTAAAAAGATCGTCGGTTTGAATCTTATTAAATACCACCTCTTCCCAAATAGAGTCTATTTCAGAGATTGAATCGATGTTTGGCTCAAGCCCAAACCTACTCCCTAGGCAACCAATACAAAGATAGCTTTTGTAGTGAATCAGGTCTGACAATACTACAATTGCCCCCTCTATCGCAGCATAAGCACGCAGTATATCGAGCGATTTGTGCAAGAACGCTTCCGCATATGCCTGCTCTACAAAATCGTTATCTTTAAAAAAAACATCTTCCAACTCCTTTGTTACATCCATATTGTTTTTGATCGAATGGTTATAAATCAGTATTGACAGCAAAACCAGATTGTAATACCTTTACAAAAGTAAATATTTAATTAAAACAAAGGGAAATATGAAGATTAAAATCAAACATTTAGTCGTATTAGTTACATTAATTAGTAGCGCCGCAAGCCTCAACGCTCAAAGTTTATCGAAAATGAATTGGTTTAACGAACCAAATGCATGGAACATCGTATCACCTTCAAAAATGACTATGCAAGTTCCTGGGCAAACCGACTATTGGAGAGTCTCGCATTATGGATTTACGGTAGACGATGCTCCGTTCTATTACGCTGTTTACGGTGGTGAGTTCGAGGCTAAAGTAAAGATTACAGGCGAGTATATTACAACATTCGACCAAATGGGATTGATGCTACGCGTTGACCACGAAAACTGGATCAAAGCAGGTGTAGAATTCGTTAACAACAAGCAAAACGTAAGTACCGTAGTTACACACAAAACAAGTGATTGGAGTGTTATCGAATTAGACAACGCTCCCAAACATATTTGGATTAAAGCCGTCAGAAAATTAGATGCTGTAGAAATTCTTTATTCGCTAGACGACAAAAAGTACACCATGCTAAGAACCTGCTGGCTACAAGACAACTGCCCTGTTATGGTTGGACTTATGGGTGCATCTCCCGATGGAAAAGGATTCACCGCTATCTTTGAAGATTTCTCAGTAAAGCAGCTACCTGACAC
>CAMQTD010000140.1 GCA_947036995.1 uncultured Parabacteroides sp. | reverse complement strand
ACTACATTAGCTTATTCATTCTCTGCTGTACATCCAGGAGAGATACTAAAAGAGGAACTACAAGCGCGTGGAATATCTCAAAAAAAGATAGCCCAGTTACTTGATATCCCATACACGATGCTGAACGAAGTACTTAATGCAAAACGCCAACTAAGTACTGATGTTGCACTCATGTTTGAGGCAGCACTTGGTATTAATGCTGACATGCTTGTTGGTATTCAAACGCGTTATAATATTCAAACAGCAAGAGAGAATAGTGATAATAGAAGTAAACTTATGGCTATTCGCAAATTGTGTGCTTCGATTTTATAGATAGTATCATCAAACAAAAAAAGTCTCTATCTTGTTACTTGCATAACAAAATAGAGACTTTATAATATATAGCTGTTTGATTCCTTAGTTTTTGAGTTTAACCTCAATCTCTTCTACTGTAGAGCGGAATGTTTTATTTGTTTCGATCTGGTCTTTAATTGTTTTACAGGCATGCAATACGGTAGCATGGTCTTTTTTACCAATAATTTTACCAATACAAGAGAAGGACGAATCGGTATATTTCTTTGAGAGAAACATCGCAATTTGGCGTGCTTGTACAATTTCACGTTTACGTGAAGCTGTTTGAATAATTGCCAACTCTAGGTTGAAGTATTTACATACAACCTCTTGGATACTCTGCACCGAGATTTGCTTTTTCTCTAAACGCACAGCTTGACATACTACACGCTTTGTAAGCGAAAGATCTATCTCTTTATTATTAATCAACGCATTTGCCATTAAGGATACTAAAATACCTTCTAGGTCACGTACGTTCTCGGTTACGTTATTGGCTATAAAGTTAAATACTTCGTCGGGAATCATAATACCATCATGGCTGATTTTATTACGAAGAATCTGCTTACGAAGATCTAAGTCTGGACGACTTAATTCTGCCGTTAATCCCCACTTCAAACGCGTAATCAAACGCTCTTCCATTCCCTGTAGATCTACAGGTGGCTTATCAGAAGTCATAATTAACTGCTTACCCAATTGGTGTAGGTGGTTAAAGATGTGGAAAAACGTATTTTGCGTTTTGTCCATTCCAATAAATTCTTGGATATCATCAATGAGTAATACATCAATGTTTTGGTAGAAATTAATAAAGTCGTTGGTTGTATTCTTACGAATAGCATCGGTAAACTGTACACGGAACAGGTGTGCCGATACATAAAGCACCTTTTTAGCAGGATGAAGCTCCTTAATGCGCATACCAATAGCATGGCAAAGGTGTGTTTTACCTACACCCGAAGCTCCGAATACGAACAAGGGGTTAAAGGCTGTTTTACCTGGGTTTTGAGCCACAGTTTCGCCAGCTGTACGTACCAATTTATTACTTGTTCCTTCAAAATAATTTTCGAAGTTATACTTCGGATTAAGTTGAGGGTCTAAATCTTGGGCTTGTGTCTGTACAAAAGGATTGGGCGATTTGGCTACATTGGACTGTACGCCTTTCTTAATAGCTAAAGAACTATCTTGTGCAGGATAGTCTACAGTTATCTTTGTTTTATTGTCTACCAATATACGATAATTTAATATCGTTCCTGGACCTACAACACGATGCAACGTCATCTTAAGCACGTCTACATACTTATCTTCCAAATATTCGTAAAAGAATTGACTGGGTACTTGCACAGTAAATCTCTTATCCTCATATTTCAATGGAATGATCGGTGTAAACCAAGTGCTATAAGCAGCCTCGGGTATTATGTCTTTAATAACCGCTAGGCAATTGTTCCACAATAATTGATAATCAGTTTGCATATTAATTTATATCTTCGCTTCAGTAAGTACATTCAGATTTACAAAGTTCGCAAATAAAATTGAAATAAAAAAGCCGTCAAACACTTGCTTTATTGATTTATTTATTATTGCGTTTAATATCAGTGCATTACACGCACATCGTTGTTAACCAGCGTGTTAGCTGTTTGTATATGGATTTAACTACATAATAAAACATCTATCCATTGATCTATCAGTCATTTATCCAAGCAGCTTACGGAGCATATATAGCTGAAGAATAATGCATTACATTGTTAATAACAACTATGCAATGCATTTTCTAGCCAAACAAACTGCGGACTGCTTCCCGAGAGATTAGTCGTATAGTTTATACGCTGTTTAGATATTTTTAAGTATTCTGAGGTCAGATCAAAGAATATTTAAAACACAGAGAAATGAACATAACGCTTAGGATTCTTTTTCAAGTCGAACATTAGCGCCGATGCGTTCGTTGCTGTACTGTTCAAGTTGTCGTATAACTGACGGTCGTTAAGTAATAGTCCCATCGAGTTGTTTGGATCGTTTAATCGTTCCGTTGTAAGCTTCAAATTATTGATTGTTGCATGGATAGATTGAAATGTTTCGTCAATCTCAAGTCCTTTTAATGTGCCTGTTACTTCAGAGAAATCCGTTGTTATTGTTTTTAGATTCGTTACAATAAATGGGATATCTTTAGATAATACTGCATTCAGGTGAACGGTAGATTTCTCTAGGTTCGACGTTGTTTGCTGAATATTCGTAAGCGACTGCGCTAAAGCTGGGTGCGTGATTAGTGTTTGAAGTCCTGTAAGGATCGAATCAATCTTTGGCAATAAACTCTCCACCTGCGGAAGTAGGTTTTCTTGCACCGATGTAAGCATATCTACGCTTAAACGTCCTTCTATTTCGTCGCCAGATTCGTAGTACGCATCAACGTGATTATTTAGATGAACATGTAATTCGGCTCCACCTAACATACTTTTCACGATCGTGATGTAGCTGCCTTTGTTTATCTTCATCTCATCCTCTAGGCTTACTTCGATAGATATCTTTTTGTTTGTTGCGTAGTCGTAATTAATTTCGCGCACTAAACCAACTTTAAAACCATCTACTAATACAGGGCTAGAGATGGTAACATCTTTCACATTGTCGAATAGCACAATGTAGTGATTGGATGGTTTAAATAAATTAATCCCTTTTAGGTAGTTTACGCCTATGTATAAAAGCAATAGGCTCATAAGTGTAACAACGCCTATCTTAGCTTCTTTTGTCAATAGATTTTTCATCTCTTTATTTTTTTAATTTTATTTTCTTGTTGTTATATATCAATTCAATACTTCACACGTTTGCCATCTTTGTAGGCTACGATAAAGGCATCTTTAAAGTTTTTAAGCATTCGTCTTCGCACCTGTTTAACCTCATTAAAGTCTGTGCTTTCGCCATATCTATATTTATAGAGCCCTTTTTCGTAGACTTTAGAAACATCCTTATAACCTTTAAACATTCTACTATTCGAAGGGAGCTTTTTGTCTGAGGTAAGAAATTGTACATAATACACCACGCGCCCTTTCGTGCTAGCCTTCGCCTTACTTGTTGTAACCTGCTTTGTTGGCGGATTGTTTTGGGTAGATTTTGCTGACGTTGGCGCTTTAGAAACACGCCCACTGAGGCTGCCTTGCTTACGGTCATATTCATCTTTATACGTTGTAAAGGCTCTGTATAGTGCGTCAGATAATTTATTTTGACCCGCAGCACTACGCATAAAGCGCTCCTCTTCACGATTCGAGATAAAACCCAACTCTACCAATACACTCGGCATACTTGTTTTACGTAACACTAGTAATCCGGCTTGGCGTACGCCTCTGTTTCCTCTTTTCTTCTGTACAAATGCTTTTTGAATCTCTGAGGCAAAACTTACACTTTGTTCTACATGCTTGTTTTGCGTAAATTCAAATATAATATATGATTCGCTCGATCGGGGATCGAATCCCTCGTATGTCTGTTTATAATTATCTTCGAGTAGGATTGCCGAGTTCTCACGCATGGCAACCGCTAAGTTCTCATCTGTTCTGGACAAACCTAGGGTAAAGGTTTCTGTTCCTCTCACATTGCTTCCACGTGCTACGGCGTTGGTGTGTATCGAGACAAAAAGGTCTGCTTTTGCTCTGTTGGCAATATTGGCACGCTCGTTTAGCTCGATAAAGCGATCTGTTTTACGTGTATATATAATATTTACCTTTGGATGACTCCTTTTAATCAGTGCACCAAATTTAAGGGATACGGCAAGATTGATATGTTTCTCTTGCGTCAATACGCCTCTTGCGCCTGGATCTTTACCACCATGACCGGCATCTATCACAACGGTAAACTGACGCTCTTTGGCATCTGCCGTTAGTGGACAAATAATCCCAAGCAGATATATTACAATAAAAAGTGTATACTTGAGTGTCATATTATTGTTGAATCAATGAAATTTTGTGCGCAAAGATAATTTATTTTAGTGGTAACTAAAAGCATTTTCGAGATTTAATTGCTACTTTTGTACGCGAAACGGCTTTTAGTTCACCAACGTAGAGATTGAATATATGATAATTGCACAGCAAAAAAGAAAACAAAATATTGCCGAATACCTACTATATATGTGGGAAATAGAAGATTTAATCCGTGCCAATCAACTGGATATGGATTTGATTCGTAAAAATATTATAGCACGATACGATCAGCCAGCAGCAGTGCTCGAGGAGATCGAACAGTGGTATAGCGAATTAGTAGATATGATGCGTAGCGAGAATGTTGCCGAAAAAGGACACATTCAATTGAATAAAAATATTATTATTCAATTAACAGACCTACACCTCCGCCTACTAAAAGCACCCAAAGAGTCGCTTTATAACGCCTCTTACTACCAAACGCTTCCCTACATTGTAGAGTTGCGCAGCAAGGCTGGCGGAACATTGTTACCCGAAATAGAGACCTGTTTTGCCGCACTATACGGCTACCTGCTGTTGCGTATGCAGCAAAAAGAGGTAAGCAGCGAAACCATGATGGGCATCAAGCAGATCAGCGGTTTTCTGGCTTTACTAGCCGAAAAGTATCGCCAAGAGAAGAGTGGCGAGTTGAATTTAGAGGAAGATTAATCAAGATATAAAAAGAAGAAATATAATAATAGCATGGGTCAGTTTTCAGAAGAGATTAGAAAGAGAAGAACATTTGCAATTATCAGTCACCCCGATGCTGGTAAAACAACGTTAACCGAGAAGTTATTACTTTTTGGAGGTGCCATCCACGTGGCAGGTGCGGTAAAGTCTAATAAGATTAAAAAGACTGCCACTTCTGACTGGATGGAAATTGAAAAACAGAGAGGTATCTCGGTAGCTACATCTGTAATGGGTTTCAATTACGATGGCTATAAAGTCAATATTCTGGACACACCTGGTCACCAAGACTTTGCTGAAGATACATTCCGCACGCTTACGGCGGTAGATAGTGTTATCATCGTTGTCGATATTGCCAAAGGTGTAGAGGCTCAAACACGCAAATTAATGGAGGTATGTCGCATGCGTAAAACCCCCGTTATCGTATTTGTAAACAAACTAGACCGTGATGGTAAAGACCCTTTCGATTTATTAGACGAGATCGAAGAGGAACTAAAAATCAACGTACGCCCATTGAGTTGGCCTATTGATATGGGGCAGCGCTTTAAAGGCGTTTATAATATTTTCGAAAAGAAACTAGACCTATACACCCCTAGCAAGCAATTTGTTACGGAGTCGGTACAGTTTAACGACATTAATAACCCCGAACTTGAAGGACATATTGGCAACGAATTAGCCCAACAGCTACGTGCCGATATTGAATTAATCGAAGGCGTTTACCCCGAATTTGATGTTAACACCTATCTTAATGGTGATATCGCTCCTGTATTTTTTGGTTCGGCATTGAATAACTTCGGTGTAAAAGAGCTACTCGATTGCTTTGTACGCATTGCTCCATCGCCACGTGCTATCCAAGCTATTGAGCGCGAAGTGGATTCTGAAGAGGATGCTTTCTCTGGCTTTGTATTTAAGATACACGCCAATATGGATCCAAACCATCGCAGCTGTATTGCCTTTGTAAAGATCTGTTCGGGACGTTTTGAGCGTAATGCCAACTACAAACACGTACGTTTTGGCAAGAACATGCGCTTTAGCAGCCCAACCGCCTTTATGGCGCAGAAAAAGGAGACCGTAGACGAAGCCTTTGCAGGTGATATTATCGGACTACCCGACACCGGAAACTTCAAGATTGGCGATAGCCTAACAGGTGGCGAAAACCTACACTTCAAAGGACTTCCAAGCTTCTCGCCAGAGATGTTCAAATACATCGAGAATGCCGACCCAATGAAGACAAAACAACTTCAAAAGGGTGTAGATCAGTTAATGGACGAAGGTGTGGCACAGGTATTCGTAAACCAATTCAACGGCCGCAAAATTATCGGTACCGTAGGGCAACTACAGTTCGAAGTAATCCAGTACCGTTTACTACACGAATATGGTGCTCAATGTAAATGGGAACCAATCAGCCTATACAAAGCATGCTGGATCGAGAGCGAAAACCTCGAGATGCTTGCAAGCTTCAAAAAGCGCAAATCGCAATACATGGCACTCGATAAAGATGGTCGTGATGTATATCTTGCCGATTCGGGTTATGTATTAATGATGGCACAACAAGATTTCCCAGATATCAAGTTCCATTTTACATCAGAATTCTAAG
>CAMQTD010000139.1 GCA_947036995.1 uncultured Parabacteroides sp. | reverse complement strand
TATACAATCAATCAAATGAAGTTTTTATGAGAAAAAGTTTAATTTTGTTCGTTACGCTCCTATTAGGAACGTTTACGACAGCACTTTGGGCACAAGTGAAACAGATAACAGGGACAGTGATTGAGCAAGAAATTGATCAATCACTTATTGGTGTGAATATTGTTATTAAGGGTACCTCCACAGGAACAATTACGGATCTGGATGGAAACTACAAACTCAATGCATCACCTACGGATGTATTGATATTTTCGTATATCGGAATGGTTACAAAAGAGGAGCTTGTAGGTAACCGCTCTGTAATTAATGTGAACTTACTTTCGGATAGTCAGTTGATCGACGAAGTAGTAGTAACAGCGATGGGTATTGAGCGTAAATCGAAAAGTTTAACCTATGCCACACAAAATATGGGTGGTAAAGAGTTAACACGCGCCAAAGAGAGTAATATGATTAACAGTTTACAGGGTAAAACCTCGGGATTGGTAATTACCCCAAACTCGTCAGGTGCAGGAGGTTCTTCCAAAATATTATTGAGAGGAAACAAGTCGGCACAAGGAAATAACCAACCACTCATTGTAGTTGATGGTGTACCAATGTCGAACCCTGCCACCTCTCAGCAAGATGGTGAGTATAGTGGACGTGATGGAGGAGATGCACTCTCTAACATCAATCCCGATGATGTTGCAAGTATCAACGTACTCAAAGGTGCATCTGCTGCGGCACTTTATGGTAGTATGGCTGCGAATGGTGTAATTATGATTACAACTAAGAAAGGACGAGAAGGCGCTATCCGTATCGACTTTTCGAGTAATATAACCATGGAAACTGTCTTGACCAAACCAGACCTACAAAGCGAATATGGCGCAATTGTTTCGGGCGATCAATTAGGTTATAAGAGTTGGGGCGAGAAGCTTACAAGCAAATCATCTGGAGCGGATCGGTTTGACGAATTCTTTCGTACAGGGTCTAACTTTATCAACTCTATTTCGTTGAATGGTGGTACTGAATTAGCACAAACATACCTATCGTATGCCAATACAACAGCGAACGGTATTATGCCAACCAATACATTTCAGCGTCATAACATGACAGCACGTCAAACATTAAACCTGTTTGATAGCAAGCTTACCGTAGATGCTTCGTTTAATTATATTACACAACGTGGTAATAACAGACCACACGGCGGAACATACTTTAATCCCCTAACAGGATTGTATACCTTCCCTGCCAATGGCGATTTTAATAATTATAAGAACAACTTCGAACAGTTTGATCCTGCACGTAACTTGAACGCGCAAAACTGGTATGTGCCACTAGACGACTTTACGCAAAATCCGTATTGGATATTAAACCGCAATAAAAGTCAAGAAAGACGCAACCGTATCATGGCTTCTGCCTCTGTTAAATATAAAATAACAGACAACTTAAATGTGCAAGGTCGTTTGAGTTTAGATGATACCAACGATTATTACAACATGAAGATGTATGCAACCTCTTCTCAAGTACTTGTGCCAGCCAACGGACGTTTCAAAGAGGAGACATTCAACGCGAAACAGTTTTACGGAGACTTTTTAATAACCTATAATAAAACATTCGAAGAGAAATGGGAGCTGAGCACTACGGCAGGTACTAGTTTTACCGATTTCAATTCGCATAAATCAATATTAGATACCGATAAAAACGGCTTAGTTATACCAAACTATTTTGTTGGATCTAACAGTTTAGGTAACGGTATGCAGTATGCCGCATCGCCACGTAAACGATTAAACTCTGTATTTGCTACCGCACAAATAGGCTATAAGGAGATGATTTATGCTGATATTACAGGACGTAACGACTGGTCGTCTACGCTTGCCTTTACAGATAATGGATCTTACTTCTACCCCTCGTTTGGATTAACAGCCATCGTAAACGAAATGGTTGAGATGCCCGATTATATTGATCTATTTAAACTCAGAGGTTCTTATAGTATAGTAGGTAACGATATGCCAGCATACATTACACATCCGTTGGATAAGTTTAATGTAGGTTCGTTAGAGTTAAACACGAAGGCACCATTTACAGAGATGAAACCCGAAAAGATTCACTCTATGGAGTTTGGTTTCGACCTTTCGATGTTCCAAAACAAATTGCAGTTTGACTTCACCTACTACAAATCGAACAGCAGAAACCAATACTTCGAAATCAATGCACCCGTGTCTAGTGGATTCGAAAAGTTATTCATTAACACCGGAAACATCCAAAATCAAGGGATAGAGTCTACCATAAGCTACGGTCAAGATATTGCAAAAGATTGGAGCTGGAAAACAGACTTTAATATCTCCTATAATGATAATGAAATCAAAGAGCTTGATCCTCGTTTAGGAAACTATGTTACCATTGGCGAAGGTGCAGGATTCCGTTTTATCCTAAGAGAGGGTGGTTCGTATGGTGATATCTATACACGTAAATTAGAAAGAGACGAGAACGGCGTAATAAAGTTAAACGACAACGGAAGCCCTGTTGTAGGTTCGGAACACGAATTTGTAGGTAACGTAAATGCAAACTGGCAACTAGGCTGGGGAAATACGGTGAACTATAAAGATTTCAACCTATACTTTTTGTTTGACGGTAAGATTGGCGGCAAAACAGTGGGGATGACACAAAGCTACCTTGATAACTTCGGCGTAACGCAAGCAACTGCCGATGCCCGCAACAATGGAGGTGTAGATATTGGCAATGGCACGTTAGTAGATGCCCAACAATACTACGAAGCTGTTGCAGGGAAAGACAACGCAGGTGCTGAATATGTTTACAATGCAACAAACTTCAGACTCCGCGAACTCTCACTCGGCTATACATTTAGAAACCTATTCGGTGCAACTAAAAATCTAAATCTTTCGTTAGTAGGTAGAAATCTGTTTTTTGTTTACAAAGACTCTCCGCACGATCCGGATATGTCTATATCAACAGGAAATGGATGGCAGGGGATTGATATCTTCGGACAACCTGCTACACGTAATTTCGGATTTAACTTAAAAGCTACATTTTAAATAACGCACAGATTAAAATAAATTATTTATGAAAAATATTATATTCAATCAAATTAGAACGATCGCTGGCGCTGTTTCGATTACCGCCATCGTAGGATTGAGCAGTTGTACGGGAGATTTTGAAAACATTAATACCAATCCAGAAGGTATTCCACCCCTCAGCATACCTGTTGAGTCTCGTTTTGCACAACCGATGCAATCTATCTATCTGAACTATCAAAACAGGGATTTCGAGTACCAGTTGGCGCAAAATCTAAATTGCGACCTCTACTCAGGATACCTCGAAGTACCAACTCCATTTAATGGAAACAACAACAATTCGACCTACCTAATGAACGAAGGTTGGAACAATACCCCCTTTAAAGTGGGCGCGTTGTATATAATGAAACCTGTTTCAGATATTCTGAACAACACCGAATTGGTAGACTATGTAGCCATAGCCAAAATAATACGCGTAGCAGGTGTACACCGCACTACAGATGTCTACGGACCAATACCATACAGCAAAGCGATGCAGGGCGGACAAAGTGTAGCCTATGATAGTCAAGAAGATATTTACAAATCGTTTTTTCTTGATCTAACAGAATCGGTAGATAACCTAACCGCCTTTATGCAAACACCCGAAGCTGCGGTTACACCTACACGTATCAATTCGTTCGATATTATGTGTGGTGGAAGCTATGTTCAATGGATTCGTTTTGCCAATACACTCCGCCTACGTTTAGCGATGCGTATCGTTAAAGTAGATCCTGCCTTAGCCAAAGCAGAGGCAGAAGCTGCTACCACTCAAAAGTATGGCGTATTAACCTATGCTGATAAATCAGTAAGTGCAAAGAGTGCTACACTAACCAATCCGCTACAGGTAATTAGCTTTGCATATAATGATACGCGTGCAGGAGCTCCTTACGTATCTATGCTTCAAGGATATAAAGATCCTCGATTGGCTGCAACGGTAAAACCTATCGGCTGGTTTAAAAATAAAGATATTAAAAATGAGGCAGGTGATCCATTAAACCAAATCGGTAAATACATCGGTATTCGTCAAGGTATTGTTATCCCTAACAAATCGAATTACGAAATGTATTCGGTTATCAATATGGACGAAACGGTAAAAAGCTCATTGGAGTACCCACTACCAATCATGAATGTATCTGAAGCTTACTTTCTACGTGCCGAGGGTGTACTGCGTGGATGGAATATGGGTGGTGGCGATGCTAAATCGCTGTACGAAGCGGGTATTCTGCAAGCTTTCAAAGAGAAAGATGTTACAGACATGTCGCTATACAACGATTATATTGCAAACAATACAGATCTTCCTGCCGATTATGTAGATCCATTTAACCCAGCAAACAACATTGTAAATGCAAACGATATCACTGTTAAATGGGACGAGACAGCAGATAATGAAACCAAACTACAGCGCATCATCACCCAGAAATGGATATCTATATTCCCCGAAGGGCAAGAGGCATGGAGCGAATTTCGCCGTACAGGATACCCAAAACTATTTCCTGTAGCAAGTAACAGAAGTAACGGTGTAATTCCTGATGGCGAATTTATTAAACGCTTAAGATTTACCGAAGATGAACGTAACACCAATCTTCCAGCAGTAGAAGAAGCGATTAAACTATTAGGTGGACCTGATGACATCAACACCCGTGTATGGTGGGATGTTGCAGGTGGTAACTTCTAAATAAAGAAATAGCGTCTCAAAAATATATCGCACAAAAAGAGAGGTATTCCTGTGATGGGAATACCTCTCTTTTTGTATTATATTAAAGCTTACTTCTTCGTTCTCCTTGCGATCGTTTGGATAGTACCCACATTGCCAAGGAAAGATAGTATGCTCTGGGTGTAGCATGGTAATAAAAGCCAACGTTAATATTCTGCCTTTCATCAATACTCAAACGAGCTGCGAGTGATGCAAAGATGGAGAAGTTTTCTTTTGGTTTGATTGAGCTTACGCTGGAAGCAAACCTAATCGCATTAAATTAGCCTCAATTAACTCCTTGTATCTCTCTTTTGTCTCCTCTTCTAAAAACGAAATATCGACGAACTCCATCCATTTTGGAAAAGACTTACTGAACTTATTAAAAACATTATCAATAATCTTTTTGTCCAAACCTGCGGACTCCATAGCTGTTATAAAATCCTGCTTCTTTATTTTACTCTTTTTACCATTCACTGGTAAGGCTAACTCTTCTGTATCCTCGGGTATAACCAGTTTGGTAGACAATAAATCATATGCAGGCGTAAGAACAAAGTTATTAGGCTTCGTACTATAGAGTGAGAAGTTCTTTAGGTGCATATCCGAATTACCTGTTATCCACGAGAAGATCACCACCTCCCAGAAATTGATAACATCCAATTTGGGAGTGGACGAGTATTTAAGGATATGTTTAACAATCTGTTCATAAGAGCCTTTGTACTTATATTCTGTTAGCCGTTCGGTTAATTGACACATATCTTCCATAGCATACTTCTGACCTTTCGGACCTCTGTCAATACGCTTGGTGATGTAACAAAGATCTCCATCTTCAAAACGAATCAGTGCATGTGGTACAACTTTTATCTTTGCTATTGCTGCTAAGTGCATGGTTAAATCTTCTAACTCTGGCAAATGGCTATAGTGCGGACTTTGTGGTTTCATAATATAACGCCCCCACAGACCTACGATAGTAAATCTTTTAGACGATTGTTCCACCGTTTCTATATCCAAGGAGAGTTTAGGTTGCACACCTGTTAGGGTTGTTTGACTTCTGATCACCTTTTCGGCAAGCTTGACTAATTCTTTTTTAGAATAGGGAAGCGCTGGAGCTTGCGATAGTCCATATATCTTTTTAGAACATTGGGGGTGATAATCTATTTGTTCATTTTCAATATTTTGATAGCAGTACAAACATCTTTTCATAATTCGTCCTCCTCATTTTGAGCAACAACACTAATATTACCAATGCAATCCCTACAACAAGCTAACAGTAGAGACATTCTATCCCTATTGTTGATTTTCCAACTCTTTTCGGCAACATCTAACAACCACCCTTCTGGAATCAAACCATCAAAAAAGGGAAACAATACAGTGCTGCTATATGGTATAGATGTGATAGGCATAGTATTGCTGATAGATTGAGGATTCTCTGTTGTGAGGTATGCAGTTGAATAGGTGAATGTAAATCCATTCTCATCCTCAATCAACATGCCTGCCATTTGGTGGCTAACGTATATAGCTGCCTTTTTCATATACTCTCCCTATTGATGGATACCACTCCTACTTCACTACCGAATAGATTAAGCACTTGATTTACTTTATCTAATCTAAGTGATGTTTTGCCCTGTTCCAGTTCACGCACAAAGCGCAAGCCTACTCCTGCTTTTTCCGAGAGTTCTACTTGCGTGAGTGCTGTCTCCTTACGCATCTGTTTTATGTATTTAGCTATTGATTTATCATCCATATTATACCCTTTTGGGTGCAATATAGTGAAAACTATCGAATCTATACCCTTTCGGGTACAAATAATTGATTTAGCTCAATAATATACCTGATAGGGTATAAAAAAGAGGCATCCCCATCACTAGGAACACCTCTCTTTATATATTATAGTCTAATAAGCTTACTTAGTCGCTTCAATCCATTTGCGAGCATATGTAAATTGTTTTGATACATCTTAGATTTCACTATGT
>CAMQTD010000138.1 GCA_947036995.1 uncultured Parabacteroides sp. | reverse complement strand
TTATACAAAACGGGCCTTCATCCCTTTGATTTTTTGTTCGCCAATGTTTGCTAACATTGCTTCGAACTTAGCGCGTTTGACGGCTGCAAAAGAGTAACTCTCTTTCACCTCAACAATACCTAAATCATCTTTTTCAAGCAATCCTTTTTGGAAAAGGAAACCAACTACATCTTTCTTGCTCAACTTATCACGCTTTCCTTTGTTGATTGAGAGCGTAGCCCAGATAGAGCGTACAGGTGCTGCATCAACCTTTGGAAGTCCGTAAACGGTAGGCTGACAAGTCACATACTCTGGCAATGTTTCAACTTCGTTTAGGATTAAGAAGGCAGAACCTTCGGCATTCATACGAGCTGTACGACCATTTCTGTGTACGTATGCCTCTTCGTTGATTGGCACATGGTAATGGATTACGTGTTTTACTTCTGGGATATCCAGTCCACGCGCTGCTAAGTCTGTAGATACGAATACGGTCGAACTTCCATTACGGAAGCGAGACAGTGTGCGCTCACGGTCTAACTGCTCCATACCTCCATGAAAATATTCATTGTCGATATTGCGAGAGGTTAAGAAATCGCTTACACGCTCTACGCTTTCACGTTGGTTACAGAATACAAGTGACGAACCTTCGCCCAATGCACAAAGTAATTTGTATAGTGTATTTAGTTTATCTTTCTCTGGAGAGTATACCGTGTGCATCGTCAATGCAGACAACTCTTTTACTTCGCTTAAGAAGTTTAGTTCCTTCGGACGGCGTACACCTACGAAATCAGGTATATCAATCGAATCCGTTGCAGAGGTCAATACACGACGCTTTACACTTGGCAGGTGTGCTAAGATCTCTTTCATCTCAGAGGTAAAGCCTAGCTCGAGCGATTTATCAAACTCATCTAAGATTAAGGTATTAACTGAATCTAAGTTGATTGTTTCGCGCTCAATATGGTCTACAATACGCCCAGGTGTACCGATCAATACGGTTGGCGCATGTTCTAAACTCTTTTTCTCTGTACGAATTGGGTGACCACCATAACAGCAGTTCACCTTAAAGCCTGCCCCTAATGAGCGGAATACTTGTTCGATCTGTAAAGCCAACTCGCGTGAGGGAGCAATAATTAGAACTTGTATCTTCTTCTCATCCGTAAGCGTAGGCAGTAGTGGTAGCAGGAAAGCCAATGTCTTTCCTGAACCAGTTGGTGAAAGCAACACCATATCGTCACTTCTCTTTGCAGCTTCTAAAACAGCTAGCTGCATTTCGTTTAATGACTCAATACCCGTATTCGCGAGTGCTTTTTTTATTATTTCTTCTTGCATGTACTAAAATTTTTATAAAATTCTGCCACTGCCTCAATCCCTTTATAGAAGATATCCAGCGAGCAGCTCTCGTTTGGTGAATGAATGGCATTTTGTTCTAAGCCAAAGCCCATCAACACCGTTTTAATACCCAACACTGTTTCGAATGTTGAGATGATAGGAATACTACCTCCGCGTCTTACCGCTAAAGGTTTTTTACCGAATGCTTTCTCGTAGGCACGTTCTGCTGCCTGATAAGCTGGTAAATCAATTGGACAAACATACCCATGTCCGCCATGTAAAGGAGTTACTTTAATCTTAACCGAAGCTGGAGCAAGTGATTGCATATACTTAACAAACAGTTCTCCAATCTCGTGAAAATCTTGATTCGCCACTAAGCGGGTCGAAACTTTAGCATATGCCTTTGATGGCAATACAGTTTTAGCACCTTCGCCTGTGTAACCACCCCAAATGCCACAAATATCAAATGATGGGCGGCAGCTATTACGCTCTAAAGTAGAATAGCCCACTTCTCCATCCAATGCATTTACACCAATGGCATGTTTATATACCTCCTCTACAAAAGGAATTTGAGCAATCATTTTACGTTCTGCGGCAGGCACATCTTCTACTTTATCGTAGAAATGAGGAATGGTGATACGTCCATCTTCATCCGTAACTTGCGCTAAAAGCTTACACAGCACATTGATTGGGTTGGCTACAGCTCCACCAAAATGTCCTGAGTGCAGGTCTCTATTCGGACCTGTTACTTCCATCTCCCAGTAAGCTAAGCCACGTAGGCCCGTTGTTAGCGATGGTGTTTCAGCACCCACCATGCTTGTATCTGACACTAAAATTACATCCGCCTTAAGCAACTCTTTATTAGCGATACAAAAACCTTCAAGACTTGGAGAGCCAATCTCCTCTTCTCCTTCAAAAATAAACTTTACGTTACATCCCAAAAGATCGTGTTCAAGTGCTGTTTCGAAACCTTTTACTTGAATCATTGATTGCCCTTTATCATCGTCGGCACCACGTGCCCAAATGCGTCCATCTCTGATTTCTGGTTCGAACGGATCACTTTTCCAAAGATCTAACGGTTCGGCAGGCATTACATCGTAATGGGCATATACCAAAACGGTAGGAAGTGCTGGATCGATCACTTTCTCGGCAAATACAACAGGATTACCTGTCGTTTCCATTACCTCGGCATGATCTGCACCTGCTGATAGTAGCAGTTCTACCCATCTATTTGCACAACGCAACATATCTGGCTTATGCTCACTTTTAGCACTAATTGATGGAATGCGAATTAAAGAAAATAGCTCTTCTAGAAAGCGATTTTTATTACTTTGAATATATTCTTGTATCAACATAATCTGATTGTTTTTTAGTTTATCCCCAAATATACAAATAAAAATGGATTGATCAACGTTCGTACACTTTTTTACCCTTCACATAGGTAGCAACAATATTTCGATCATCGCCTAATGTTTGCAATCCGAAGAGTAAATTCTCTGGTGTATATTGGTCTGTGCGTTGCATATATTGGGTGCGTAGTTGTTCTAAATCGGTTCTGATTGGATCTATTACAACAAAATCGGCAACCTTATTAATATCGATACTACCTATTTGGCTATCTACTTTTAGCGCTTTGGCTGCTCCTAATGTAATCTTATAGAAGCTTTCGAAAGCATTCATCGAGTAACCTCTTAGCTGTTGCACTTTATATGCCTCGCCCAATGTTTTGAGTAAGGAGAAAGAGGTACCAGCACCAATATCCGTAGCGATACCCAATGCGATGTTATGTTTATAGGCAGCTTCCATATTAAACAGTCCGCTTCCTAAAAACAGGTTCGACGTTGGGCAGTGTGCAATCACAGCATTTGCTTTAGACAGACGCTCCCACTCACTTTCGGATAGATGGATGGCGTGTGCAAAGACTGTGCGGTCTGTAAGCAAGCCCATCTTTTCGTATACCGCAAGATAATCATCACATTCGGGAAATAGCGTATGCGTAAAGTCCCACTCAGCTTTGTTTTCTGAAAGATGTGTTTGAATGTAGGTTGTTGGATGCTCTCGGTGCAGTGCTGCTGCCATTTGCATCTCTTCGGCTGTGCAAGAGATGGCGAAACGAGGCGTTAACACATAATGGTTTCGCCCCACGCCATGCCAGCGTTCTATCAATGCACGGCAAGCTACTTCGGCTTGTTCTACGGTATCAAGCAATCCTTCGGGTGCATTTCTGTTCATCAGCACTTTTCCGGCAAACAGACACATATCGCGCTTCGATGCTTCGGCAAATAGGGCTTCTGTTACTGACTTTTGCACGGTTGCATAGGCCATACAACAGGTTGTACCGTTACGAAACAGTTCGTCGATAAACTTCTTTGCCATCACTGCGGCATGGTCTCCTTCGCCAAATGCCTCTTCGGCTGGGAAGGTGTAATTATCTAACCAATCAAGTAACTGCTTACCGTACGAGCCTACAATCTCTTGTTGCGGAAAGTGGATGTGTGCATCAATAAAGCCAGGCATAATGATTTGCCCGCTATAGTCGTGACATATAGCATTGGGATAGGCTGTTTGCATAACAGCGCTATCCCCTCTATCTATAATAATTCCGTTTTCAATCACAAATGCACCATCTATCACAACTCTACATGCATTTGAGTCTTTTGTTGGATCTCCTGTAAAGTCAACAATCGTACCACGAACGATGCTTAATTCAAATGTTGCATTCATTCTTTCTTACTTTCTAAAGTTGGCACGTAATTTATCGTAAAGTGCTTCGTAGCGCTCTATATTCTGCGCCAATAGTGGGAAGTCTTTTGCTGGAAGAATAGGCATTACTTTCTTATCATACATTTTAGAAGGATAAACTTCTCCTAAGATTAAAGAGAATGCTTTTCCGTCTACTGGTTGGTAATAAGGTTGTGCGCCTTCTAATCCTACACGACGCGGCTGTGCTTTGTGCAAGAAAGTTTCGTCACCACCATATAGTCCAAGTTGTTGCAACCAATAGTTTGCTTGTAACGACATTGGTAAAATCCATTCAATAGAAGGGTTCTCTTCTAAGATCCATCTGATATGTTCGAATCCTTTGATTGCTTTTGCCTCTGGTATAAGCGTACGCTTACCACGTGGAGCAGGCTCTACTGAGTCGTTACACAGATTGGTGAAGTAAATTTGAGATGCTTTGATCGTATCTCCTGTTACATACAAGATATGATCAAAAAGCTGACGAGCTTCTACATTGCGGCTACGCTCTCCATGATCTTCAGGAAAACGATTAAAGTAATAATCCGCAAACATTACATATTCCGGCACTTTATCCGACCACTGCAAATTAGAATCTTCTCCAATCACCAGTACCTTTGCAACTGTTGTTGCCTTTACATCTTTTGATCTCATAACTATTGTATGTTCTTTATTTATTGTTGTTATTGCACAAAGGTACACTATATTTCTGATAAAATAAGATTACATAATAATTACCTGCCTTTACACAGGTTGGCATCAAGAATATTTCGCTAAATCAGGATTTATTACAAAGTGAGATGAATTTGCTATATATCAAAACTTGCTGTTTCCCAAGCCTCAAAACCTGCCTTGGTTATCGGTTGAAAGTTAATAGCAATAGGATCTGGCAGATACTCCTTAATAGCATTAAAGGCTCTTACAGAATCATTCGGAACATCAATTAATCTATCTTTATTCGAGAAGATACATATTTTTCGTTCAAACTTGTTTATAAACGCTTGCGTTTCTGGCACGGCTAACAAATGCTTAAGCGCATCAGCAAGCTGAGCGCGTGCTTTACTTCGCTTATTCCTGACATCTGTACTTTGAGATAATTCATTGATTATGAAAAATCCAGTTCCATCTATCTGGTGTAGAATAAAATCTGGTCTTTTTATATCTTTGCTGCATTCAAGGGGTAGTTGATCAATTAAGTTCTCATAATCTATTATTTCAACACGCTTATTTGTAGCATTCTGATATGTTGCGCTTCCTTGCCCCATAGCTACTAGAATGGAGGGCATTTTGTCAATAATATCAAAATGTGAATCTGATGTGCTTTCAACTCGAACAGCTAGCTTATTCTTATCAACTGAAAGATCTGGGTGAGCATTCGCTTTCAATCCAACTAAATAATCAATATATTGATCCTTTAATATATGTTTCATACTACTGCTTTTTCAACTCTTCATAACGTTCGTAAATATTTGATATGGGATCCGACAGAGGTCGGGTATCTATTACAAATGCATCTTTTTGTTTAAGATCATTCAAGTATCCTTCGGTAATCTCATAAACGTTTACATCCTCTAATTTGATATTTGCCCCTTCTTCTTTTACCTCTTTCTGAGCAGCCATCACTAGCAGGTTGATGTGATTGATAATATATGGGCTATGTGTTGCCATCATAACCGTAATATCGTAGTCACTCGGTTTTTCTGTGAAACATCTATTTACAATAAAGTTAATCAAGCTTCTCTGGCTTTCAGGGTATAAACTTAATTCAGGCTCTTCAATATGTATATTAACGCGTCGGTTGGTAATTCTACCAACATCGGTAACGGCTTTAAAGTCTGATAGCTTATCGTTGTTTGATAAATAGTTTAGTATCGCATTATTAAACGATTTAACTAAATTATAGTGGCGACTAAAATATTCTACAATTAAACTCAATGGGGTAACAGTCTGCGTACCTGACGATGCATCTTCTAAATTAATTTTATAATCATCTTCGCCAGTACCAACGATATAATGCTTGTCTCCCACACTTGTTTTATCAACCTTTAGTTTTACGCCAAGGTAATCAAAATTAAGTTCTCTTACCTCCTTTGTTGCCAAATTGTAATCCTCAAACGTTTCCCTCAAAAAGAATCCTGCCGCACTTTTAACTGTATTATTAGATAGCATATCGGCAATTAGGTTTCGTTTATCTGAAACGAAACAATTCTTCTCTAAACTTACATATGCCATAGATGTATTTTGAGGAACAGATAATTTCTTGTTTTTGTATTCTATTGTACAATCTCCAAATCTATATTCAATATGTGTATCATCTTTGACAAAACTATCAAGTCCATTGGTTTTTAAGTATGTGGCAAAACTAAACGTAAAAGGAGATTTAGAGATACCAGACTCTTTTAAGTAAGTTCTAATACAAATCATTTTAAATATCCATCGAAACAGAGCAACAGTTTTGATTACTGTACTCTTACCACTTCCAGACTCTCCAATGAAAATTGTAAAAGGTCGTATATCTTCGAGTTCGATCTCTTTGATCGGACCGAAATTTTTTATTACTATTGATTCTTTCATTCTATTGCCAATTGATGTAATGCAAAGTTAGCAAATTAATTTGGAATAGGAATGCCCATTGCACCTATACCCCCCTTAATTAAGGGCAATATAGCTACAACGGGCATTTCTTTATTCAGTAAATC
>CAMQTD010000137.1 GCA_947036995.1 uncultured Parabacteroides sp. | reverse complement strand
GGAAAACATACCGGATTTCCTTATTACACCGTAGGGCAACGCCGAGGATTGGGCGTAACCTTTCAGTATCCTGTATTTGTAAAAGAGACCAATCCATTAACGAACCGCGTTGTACTAGCCCCTTTAGCCAGCCTATATCGGAACGATATGTATCTTACCGACTGGCATTTAACAACGCCCGAACTATTTGAACAGGGGCGCGAGGTAATCTGCAAAATCAGATACCGAAAGCAAGCAACACCAAGTGTTGTAACCATTTTACCCAACGGAACGTTGCATGTTCGCTTCTTAGAACCGTTAGAGTCTATTGCAGCCGGACAAGCAGCTGCCTTTTATGAATCCGACCGCGTGGTAGGAGGGGGGATTATTTTACCGATCGCAAGTAGCTCATCTACATAAGTACGCAGGTTGTTTAGGCGTGGTATTTTATGCTGTCCGCCTAACTTCCCTTTCTCTTTAAGCCATTGGTAAAAGGTTCCTTCGGGAACAACACTTATTGCTAATGGTTGGAGCGAAATTTCTTTGTATCGCTTGGCTTCGTAGTCTGAATTTAGGTGTTGCAACTCTTGGTCGAGTAGGGAGGCAAACTCCGCAATAGAAGCAGGGCTTTGTTCAAATTCGATCACCCACTGATGCTTCCCTTTTGCCTTGTTAAGCATAAATAGGGGTGCAGCGGTATACTCTTTTACTTTAGCTCCTGTAGCAAGACAGGTAGATGCCAAGGCTTTGTCGGCATTATCCACCATCAGCTCTTCGCCAAAGGCGTTAATGAAATGTTTAGTACGTCCAACTATTTCTATCTTATAAGGAGCAATAGAGGTGAACCGTACAGTATCGCCAATTTGATAGCGCCACAACCCACCCAAGGTACTAATTACCATGGCATAGACTTGATCTAGTTCGACCTCTACAAGCGGCATCACGCGTGGAGACTCCAATTCTACATCTTGAATAGGAATAAATTCGTAAAACACACCGTAATCAAGCATTAATAGCATGCCCTTATCCGTTAGGTCGTTTTGAATAGCAAAAAAACCTTCCGAAGCATTGTATGTCTCCATATAGTGCATCTTATCTGAAGGAATCAATGTTTTATACTGTTCGCGGTATGGATCGAAACTAACACCACCATGGAAAAATACTTCTAGGTTTGGCCACACCTCCGTGAGACTCTCCCTGCCTGTATCTTTGAGTACTGCTTTGATAAGTACCAGCATCCACGAGGGAACACCGCTTAGGCTATTGATATTCTTATGCTTTGTAGAGGCTACAATGGCTTTTATTTTACTTTCCCATTCGCCCATAAGGATAATCTTTTTCGAAGGGGCACGAATTAAATCGACCAAGGGAGAGAGGTTTTGAAGGAGTACGGCAGAAAGATCACCACAGCTGCTTTTACTATTGAGTGCTGCGGGTTCGTGGCTTCCGCCCAGTATCAACCCCTTTCCTCTAAAGAAACGGCTGTTAGGATTGTTTTCTAAATAAAGTGTGGTGCAATCTAATCCACCTAAATAGTGTGTACGTCTTAATATATCTTTTGTAACGGGGATAAATTTACTCTTATCGTTGGTTGTACCCGATGATTTAGCAAACCATTGTGTACTACCTGGCCATAATATGTTTTTTTCGCCTGCTACCATACGTTCAATGTAGGGTTTACAGTCGTCGTAAGTTTGTAGCGGAACACGTGCTGCAAATGTTTGGTAGCTAGTTATACTTTTATAATCGTATGCTATACCCCATTCGGTTTGCTTAGCCGATTCAATTAATCGGTTTAATTGTTTTTGCTGAATTTCATCTGCACGCAATGCATAGCTGTCAATGGCTTTAAGTCGTGGACGAAAAAGAAGCGAAATCGATTGAGTCAATAAATCCATAGTTATATTATTTATATATCATGCACACAAAAGTAACATAATATTTATTCAAAAGTTGAATAAATAGTTCGTGAAATAATAAATTTTATATACGTTTGTGTATAATCTAAATACAAGCGTGATGAAAATAGGAATTCTTTCTTCAGGTGGTGACTGTCCGGGTATCAATGCTGCGATACGTGGCGTAGGTAAAACAGCGATGATGCATTATGGAATGGAGGTTATTGGTATCCATAATGGCTTTACAGGTTTGCTTAATAACGAAATCGAGGTGTTTAATGAACGTTCGCTCTCTGGCATATTGAACTTAGGCGGTACGATTCTGGGAACTTCGCGCGAGAAACCATTTAAAAAACTACTGCATTCGGATAAACCAGAAAAAGCCAATATAATCAGAGAAAATTATGATGCCTTAGGGCTTGATTGCTTGGTCTGCATTGGCGGTAATGGCACACAGAAAACAGCAAGTAAACTTGCTGCTATAGGATTAAATGTAATTGGAATACCCAAAACAATAGATAATGATATATGGGGAACAGATATAACCTTTGGATTCGACACAGCCGTAAACATTGCTACAGAAGCAATTGACAGACTGCATAGCACGGCAAGTTCGCACAAGCGTGTGATGGTTGTAGAGGTGATGGGGCACCAAGCAGGTTGGATTGCGCTACATGCTGGCATGGCTGGTGGGGCGGATGTAATTCTATTACCCGAGTTAGGATTTGATATGGAGGCGGTAAACAATGCAATAACAAAGCGCGCACAACAAGGTAAACCCTATTCGATCGTTGTTGTAGCAGAGGGCATTGAAGTTCCTGATAAGAAAAGAACAGCTGTTCACATAACAAAAGCAATTGAAAAGGCTACGGGAATTGAATCGCGAGAAACAGTTTTAGGCTATATTCAACGTGGAGGAAGCCCTTCGCCCTTTGATCGCAACCTAGCAACACGCTTAGGCGGAAAGGCGGCAGAATTGATTGCTCAGAAAGATTTTGGGAAGATGGTTTGTATAACGGGTAATAAGATATCATCTATACCATTAAGTGAGGTAGCTGGTAAATTGAAGTTAGTTACCGCAACAGATGATCTTGTGAAACAGGGATTAAAGATGGGTATCAGCTTTGGGCACGAATAAATATTACTCAATTTATGTGAGTAATATTTATTGAGCTGTATCTGCTGATTCGTCAACAACGGGTGAAGTACCACTCTTCAAGGCTTCGCTTCTTGCCTTTTTTGTTTCGGAAATAAGTTGTTGAACCTCTTTATCGCGACGAATTTTATCGCTCGCCATCTTAGCTGCACTTTGGTGGGATTCTTTTTTTGAGAATCCTATCCCAACACCGATTTGCCTACCAAGCAGAGTTACTTGACTCTGGAAAATAGGATTTCCTTCTTCATCATTGAAGGTTTCGATCAAGTCAAACGTAACTTCAATTTTGTTTTTTTGTCCCCATTCAATGAGGTTCGACTTAAAGTTGACCTCTTTGCGTGCGGTATCTTCTAAATTGATATGCTTTTTGATGATAACTTCGTCAATAAATCGTTTACATCTTTCATAACCTTGATCTAAGTATATAGCTCCAATTAAGGCTTCTAAAGCATTGCCATAGATACACTTATTGTGGCTGTTTATCTTGATTGAATAGACAATGAATTTATCTAATCCAAGTTCGATAGCAACTCTATTAAGTGTTTCGCGCTGAACAATCTTTGAGCGCGTATTGGTTAAAAATCCTTCTCTCTTGTTCGGAAATTCAGTATATAGAATTTCGGCTACGATGGAGTCTAGAATAGCGTCGCCCAGAAACTCTAAGCGTTCGTTATTTAACCACTTTCCTGTTAAAGCATCTTCGACAGAAGACGATTTGTGCAGAAGCGCATGCTCATACAAACGAATGTTCCTTGGATAGAATCCAAGCATTTTGTAAAACGCAAAATAAGGCTTCTTGTTTTTTATTCCAAGAAGCCTTATTCGATCATATAATTTTGCAAACACTTTATTTCACAAATTTTTTGACAATTACACTTGCGTTGTGTCCACCAAAACCAAACGTGTTAGATAGTGCTACGTTGATCTCTCTCTTTTGAGCCTTGTTGAACGTTAAGTTCAAACGAGTGTCAAATTCAGGATCTTCATCACCATCTGCATGATTGATTGTAGGAGGAACAATTCCATCACGTATAGCTAAAATACAAACAACAGTTTCCAATGCTCCAGCAGCACCCAAAAGGTGACCACTCATTGATTTTGTTGAACTTATATTTAGTTTATAAGCATGTTCTCCAAATACATCAGTAATTGCTTTGATTTCAGATGGATCCCCTACAGGAGTTGATGTTCCGTGCACATTGACATAATCAATTTGCTCAGGTTTCATCTCTGCATCTTCAAGTGCATTACGCATAACCAATTTCGCACCTAAACCGTCAGGGTGTGTTGCTGTAAGATGATAAGCGTCTGCAGACATTCCTGCTCCAGCTATCTCACAGTAAATTTTAGCCCCTCTGGCCAATGCGTGTTCCAGTTCTTCCAACACCAAACAAGCTGAACCTTCTCCCATAACAAATCCATCACGGCTAGCGCTGAATGGGCGCGAAGCTGTTTCTGGAGAATCATTACGCGTAGATAAAGCATTCATTGCATTGAAACCCCCTACACCAGCAATACTGATAGCAGCTTCAGCTCCACCCGTAACAATAGCATTTGCTTTGCCCAAACGAATGTAGTTAAAAGCATCAGCAATTGCATTCGTTGAAGATGCACATGCAGATACGGTCGCAAAGTTAGGACCTCTAAAACCATACATCATCGAAATTTGACCAGCACCCATGTCGGCGATCATCTTAGGAATGAAAAATGGATTAAAACGGGGACCACGCTCAGCATCATACCCCATAGTCTCTTCTTCAAAGGTTCTTATTCCACCAATACCAGCAGCAAAGATAACACCAATCTTATCTAGGTTCTCGTTTTCAATGTCGAGATTAGAATCTGATACAGCCTCTTTTGCAGCTACAAGTGCATATTGGGTATAAAGATCATATTTGCGAGCTTCTTTCCGGTCAAAATGTTGTGTTGGCACAAAGTTCTTTACTTCACAGGCAAACTGTGTTTTGAACTTTGATGCATCGAAATGAGTAATAGGTCCAGCCCCACTCTTCCCATTGATTAGACCATCCCATGTTTCAGGAAGGGTGTTACCAATAGGAGTAATGGCTCCTAGACCTGTTACTACGACTCTTTTTAATTCCATGTCTTAAAGTAAAACAATTACTTTACGTTAGCTTCGATATAAGACACAGCCTCACCTACAGTAGTGATTTTCTCAGCTTGATCATCTGGAATAGATAGATCGAATTCTTTTTCGAATTCCATGATCAATTCTACCGTGTCAAGAGAGTCTGCTCCTAAGTCATTAGTAAAGCTTGCTTCGTTTGTAACCTCTGTCTCTTCAACACTTAATTTATCAACGATAATTGCTTTAACTCTAGATGCAACTTCAGACATAACTTTTTCAATTTAGATTAATAAATACGAATATACTTTTTAATTTTCAACTGCAAAGAAAGGCATATTTATTTGAAAGTAACAAATTTTTATCCCAAAAATATGGAAAACTGCACATAAATTCTTAACTTGTGCATATAAAAAGGGCTTTAACGTGCTAAAAACAACTTTTTTGAGTCGCCCAGTCTTGCTTTTTATAATTAGTTTTAAATCTAATACATAGGAATTCCTATCAAAAATGATTTAATTTTTACTCAATATTATAGCCTAGGGATCCTAATTTCACTTGTTAATGGGTAGCGTAATCCTTTAGATTTAGTATAATAGGCTTCGGCTGCCCCTATTTTTAACTTGGCTCTCATTTTGATTGGAATCTTGTTTTCATCGTCGCTTAACCAAATTTCTAATGCATTTTTTGTTTGAGTAACAGCATCATCTTCAACATCCATATAAAATTTACGTGTACGATAAAGGTTGTCTCCTCGCTCTACAATTTCTTGTCCTCCGTAACGATATCTCACTTTAATAACATCGCGTCCCATAATAAAATTAGTAGGAAATTCGTCTCCTATCGCTATCGATTCAGTATCGAGCCCTCTCAAATACATTGATACACTGAGGGCATCAAATAGACACCCCTCTACAACATGTGTAGTATCTATTTTGGTGCGCCTGCGATCCCATCGCTTGGTTGGAACTGTGGTTATGTCGTTATTGTAATTGAAAATCATTTCGTCCCAAAGGAAATAGCCATCTTCGTCAGCCTTTTTTAAATAATAGATAGGGGCATAGTCTGAGTCATAATGTGTGTCTACAGTATCACGCATACTGTATATTTTATCAAAAAAAGAGGTTGTTTTGAATGTAAGTTGCTGCTTCATTGTCTCTTCACCATTATAGTCCGACTCATCCATATACAGTACGGCACTGCCGGCTTTAGGCATTAATAATCCCCAGTGAAAATATACATTCATATGTATCTCTTCACCTGGAACAAAAACTTGCTCGTTCAACCTGCATTGTGCATGAAGTTGCTGGAACGATGCAAAAAGGAGTATTAGGCAGCTGCTAACTGCTAATTTATAGGCCTGGGATACGCCCCATGCCGTTTGAGTTACTGGATGATTGTTTGCCTTCATTACGGTGATCTCTTTTCTTTTTAACAATTTCTTTTGGCTTATTCTTTGTTATATCCATTGGCTTTTGTTTTTGAGCAGGTAGGGCTTTAGTATCCCACGTTTGTTCAATCTCAAAATTAACTGAGATATCAAATACGTTGGGGTAATAAATTACCTCCTCTGGCTGAATACCCAATGCATAGTTTCCTGTATCCCATTTATTATTGCCGTTTGTATCTATAACTAAACGCGCATAATATTTGTTTGGTGG
>CAMQTD010000136.1 GCA_947036995.1 uncultured Parabacteroides sp. | reverse complement strand
GATTTACTTGCAGCCTCAGTTCTTTCGTACATGGAGGTAAAAGGAATACATTTGAAAGAGAATTTAATACCTGCTTTCTCTAACTCCTCTAATGGCATGTGGTTTTGAATCATCTTTTCAATTCCAGGATTCAACTGTTCAATCTTGGTTCCTTTCGATAACTTGATATACCCTCTATATCGGTCGTTTCCCAGCATATTCATTGACCCATCCCAAGTGAAATACTTAATGGACGACATTGATACAATCGCATCATATTCTCTACTTGAATTTTCGGGTAGATCTTCAAATACACCACCAATGGTGATTTTTTGTTTTGAATGTGGATAATCCATCAGCGATATAACGCGCCCAACCACATCGCCTCCCATTTTTTCGGCAAGAGAGCGAGAGATGATTGCATGCATAGGAAGAGACAATACATTTTTGGCAGTGCCTAACACCATGGGGCGTGGTAGTACATCAAAAAAACAGCTGTCCGCTAAGATAAATTCGCCTTCAAATTTATTTTTATCGTGATCTGTAAAGGTAGATTTCCCAGAAGTTAGAAAGGTCGATCGGGTTGCTGCATTGATGGCAGGAATGCTCTCTTTGAGTCGAACCACAACACCTCCTGCTACTTGACTGTACTCGTTATACTCTCCATCTCTTATAATTCCTTGGTGTACCTGATATACTCGATCTACCTCAGGATAGAACTGATCATACGATTGCTCAAAATAGACCTTTGCCAAAAGGATTATACCTACCGTTAGCCCGATGCTTAGCGAGCCAATTTTGATAATGTTGTGCTGTCCGCTCTTAAATAGCGAGCGGAAGGTGCGTTGGATGTTGTTCATGGTTGTTAGTTATTAAATTTGATCACTTCATTCTCTTTGAATAGGTCGTAGTTGGTAACAATCACCTGTTCGCCAGCATCTAAACCTTCTAGTATCTCGTACGAATGCGGATTTTGGCGACCTATTTTAATTGTTCTTTTATGTGCTTGTTTGCCATCTTTATCTACTACAAAGATCCAGCTTCCGCCTGTTGCTTGGAAGAAACTACCTTTTGGGATTACGATAGATTGCGAAGGTTGACCCATCTCTAAGTTGATGTAATAAGTCTGACCGCTACGGATATTCTCTGGACGTTCGCCCGTGAATACGAAATCGGTTTTGAATTTGCTATCTCTTACTTCGGGATACACTTTGCGCACTTTGAGTGAATGATTTTGGTTTTGTCTCTCAAAGCTACCCTGCAATCCGCCTTTAACGCGATCAATGTAATGTTCGTCGATATGCGCCTCTATTTTGTAGTCCGAAAGGTCGTTAATAAGTCCGATCTTATGTCCCATGTTCAAATTTTGCCCTAAGATAATATCTAAAAATCCTAATTCACCATCGATAGGCGATTTTATCACCAAATTATCTACACGTTTACGAATCAACACCATATTTTGGCGCATATTATGTAAACTTTCTTCCATTTGATCTACCTGTACCGAGCGGTATATCGAGTCTTGGCGTAAGCGTTCGGTAACAAGCAGTTGTTTCTCCTTTGCCAACTCATAATCTTCGCTCGCTTGGAGGTACTCCTCCTTGGCAATCAGCTTTTCGTCGTATAGCGATTTCTGATTTAAGAAGGCACGCTTTTTGCGCCTTACGTCAAGATCTAACTGTAGCTTTTCGGTGCGGTTGTTTAGTTTGTCTTGCTCCATAGCTACTTGCGTATTGCGCAAGAAGTTTTGCTTTTCGGCTAATTCTGCCTCGCTGCTTAGGATTGACAGATCTAAGTTCGAGTTGCTCAACCGAATCAGTGGATCGCCCTTCTTCACCATTGTACCCTCTTCGACTAAAATCTCTTCTACTATACCGCCCTCTTGTGGGGTGATTTGTATCACGGTGATCGGTTGTACCTGTCCGTCTACACGGATAAAATCGTTGAAAGTCTCCTGCTTTACAGGATAAAATACGATATCTTCGCTATCCATGCGGAAGGTGGATTGATGGTTGCCAAAAATCATCCAACCGATCAAACCAAGTAATAACGTTCCACCAATAATGAAAGGGAGGTGCTTGGCACGTATGCCCTTTTTCTTTTCTAATTGTATATCCATTGTATTTATTTTTTTCTGATGATGGGTTGACCGTTATAATAAGCTGCCAATCGTTGTTTGAGTAAATAGTTTAATTTAATTCTGAGTTCTTCTATCTTTGATTGAAAAAGTGTGTGCTTGCTTGTTTGTAGGTCAAATACACTGAGCAAGCCTTTTTCGTATTTTCGGCGTGTTACGGTGTATGCCAGTTGGTCGGCTTCTACTTTGCGTGCCATTTGATGTGCCTCTTTGTGTAGACCACGGCAATCGCTTACCACCATTTCGATTTCGGTCTGTAGTTGGCGTAGCGTTTCATCCTTTTCGAGCTGCGCGATATGCATATTGTTTTTAGCCTTTCGTAGCGATGCTCTGCGAGACCATCCATTGAAGATCGGAATGTTTAGCGTGACTCCAACCCATTCGCCCAAATTGTTTTTTAACTGCGAGGCAAACGGCGAAACTTTACCTTTAGCACTCAGATTCTCAAAATAACGCGTATTAATTCCCCCATTTAACGAAAGGGTAGGGTAGAGGCGTGCCTTTGCGATGGAAGCCTGTAACTCCGAATTCCTTAAATTAAGAGCCGATAACTTAGCTTGTGGCACCCAGGATTTGGCAGATTCAAATAGTAGGGTTTCGTCTGTTATCACTTCGGGCGTTACAAGCTGTTGCACGGTGTTGGTGTCTATCGTCAAAAGCGAGTCTAACGGATAATTCATCACCCCTTTGAGCGTTAGCAGTGCTTGGGTTCGTAGGTTTTGCTGTTTGATTTGGTTGTACTCGTCTGCTGCTACATCCGAATAGATAAGTGCTAGATCGGCTGCGCTTTTTAATCCAAGCTGCTCCATGTGTTCAGTTTTGGCATGTGTAGCTTTGCTTTGCTCCAACTTTTCGTTTGCCAGTGCTACCGACTCGGTATAGTAGAGATAATCTGCATACGCCTGCATAGTTTGGATAGCCACATCGTTTTTTTTTAGCATCTGCTCCTGTTCGCCCATCAAAATACCGACCTTAGATACTTTCAAACTATTGATAAGCGCTCCAGCTTGAAACAGCGGAAACGATCCCGATAGTTCGTAAGGATTTGAGAAGTTAGACGTAGTAGAGTATGTATTTGTTTCAGGGTCGATGCTTCGTCCAAAACTAGTTGAGGCGCTAATACCTGCATTTAGGGTTGGAAAGAAAGCGCCCCTTGCTGATTTTACATCTTCACGAGACGATCTGTTTTTCCATTGTTGTATTTTAACTCCAGCGCTATTCTCTACAGCATATTGCATACACTGGTCCATATCCCAAATGGGATTTTGCGCCTCCATTTGGTAGCAGGCAAGGAGTAATATTCCGGTTAGTTTAATTTTCGATTTCATTTTATTTTATTCGTTTCTATATTATATACAGATACCGTGCCAAAGATGCAACTGATACATTGTGAGGAGTTTGTGTTTTTAAGGGTATAATGTACTGTCCAAAAATTGGACAGTGGTGTCCATTAATTAGACACTTTTTAGATATAATCCAATATTTATGTGATACTGGCAAAGGCATAAGCTCTGTGTTTTTTAATATTTTGAACGATGCTAATCTATGGAGAATTGTTTTTATTGCATCGAATAAGGGTTTGTTTTCCCGCAGTTGCTATGCATTCTCGAATAGATGTTCATTACATGTTGATTTGTCAAAAAGAGAATTTAAATTAGTTTACTGTCTTTATTTTTGCTATCTTTGTGAAAATGAGCCTCAGAAAGCAGTCTGTTTCTACCCCTTTTTCGGGTATTCCTATCGGCTCATTTAGCTTGATTCAACCGTTTTAAAAGTTTATCTCCTTTCCATTTTACAGTCTGCTTTATTCATTCTATTTATCAATATGTATTCTTATTTGAAGCAGTGTTACACGCGGGCTTTATATGATTATATCGATAAGTTTACATGAACTTTTGTATCTATTCTAAAATATAAAATATGTGATATTTTTTAATATCCCACAAATTTCAATTAAGGTATGAGTAAAATAACAATCAAAGAGCTGTTTCTTATCTTCGGAAGTGAGAAACGAAAAGCGCTTCGCATGATTAAAGAGGGTAAGAGCAAAAGTGCTATATTGAAAGAAACCCATTGCACTGTTGCGGTTCAAAATGCTAATCTGACAATTAATGAAGGCGAGATATTTGTCATAATGGGTCTGTCAGGGAGTGGCAAATCAACGCTGCTTCGCTGCATTAATCGACTTATTAAACCCACGCAAGGCGAAGTGATTATTAACGGTAGAGACATCGCTTTGGTTTCTGATAAAGAACTTTTAGATATACGCCGAAAAGAGTTAGCCATGGTATTTCAGCATTTTGGGTTACTCTCGCACCGCTCGGTACTTCAAAATATCGCTTTTGGACTAGAACTTCAAGGTATTAGCAAAGAGGTGCGCGAGAAGAAGGCAATCGAAAGCATGGAACTTGTAGGTTTGAACGGTTACGAAGAGCAAATGGTAGGAGAACTCTCTGGAGGAATGCAACAACGGGTTGGTTTAGCCAGGGCGTTGGCAAATAACCCCGAAGTACTGCTTATGGATGAGGCTTTTTCGGCACTTGATCCTTTAATTCGGGTTCAAATGCAAGATGAGCTTTTGGCATTGCAGGCTAAAATGAAAAAGACAATCGTATTTATTACCCACGATTTGAACGAAGCAATTAAATTAGGTGATCGTATTGCTATTATGAAAGATGGCGAAATTGTGCAAATAGGTAGTTCTGAGGAGATATTGACTGAACCTGCTAATGCTTATGTAGAGCGGTTTGTCGAAAATGTAGATCGCAGTAAAATTATTACAGCAGCCTCGGTGATGGTTGATAAGCCCTTGGTGGTGCGCCCATGGAAAGAGGGTCCCGAAGTGGTGCTACGTAAGATGAAAGAGCGACACTTAACAGTCCTACCTGTAGTAGATGAAAATAATGTTCTGCTCGGAGAGGTACGGCTTAACGACTTACTCAGACTCAGAAAAGAGCAGATCAAAACCATTGACTCTATTGTATATCATGAGGTACATTCGGTGCTAGCCGATACGGTGGTAGAGGATATTCTGCCTTTGATGACTAAAACAAACTCGCCTATCTGGGTGGTTAACGAAGCACGTGAGTTTCAAGGAACAGTTCCTCTTTCATCACTAATTATAGAGGTGACAGGTAAAGATAAGCGTGAAATTAATGAAATTATTAAAAATGCAATAGACTTATGATAATCGGAGAATATATAGAAACATTTATTACATGGCTAACAGATTATTGTGCTCCTTTTTTTGACGCATTAAGTTATGGTATCGGAGGATTTATTGAGGGATTTCAGCAACTATTATTTGGTGTTCCATTTTATATATCAATAGCTTTAATTACCCTTTTAACATGGTTTAAAGCTGGTAGATGGAGTGCGCTATTCTCTGTGCTGGGGTTATTACTTATTTACAGTATGGGTTTTTGGTTCGAAACAATGCAGACGTTGGCATTAGTTTTATCTTCTACCTCAATTGCACTACTGCTAGGTGTTCCACTTGGTATTTGGACCGCACGTAGTGTAAGGTGCTCTAAAATTGCCCGTCCGATACTTGATTTTATGCAAACAATGCCTGCCTTTGTTTACTTGATTCCGGCAGTTCTCTTTTTTGGATTAGGGGTTGTGCCCGGGGCTTTTGCTACGATCATTTTTGCAATGCCGCCAGTGGTACGTCTTACGAGTCTTGGTATTAGCCAAGTTCCAGTTGATATTATAGAAGCAGCACGTTCGTTTGGAGCTACTCCGCGTCAGTTGCTGTTTAAGGTTCAGCTACCTTTAGCTTTGCCCACTATTTTGACAGGTATTAATCAAACAATAATGATGTCGCTCTCTATGGTGGTGATTGCAGCCATGATTTCGGCAGGAGGTTTGGGTGAAGTGGTACTGAAAGGTATTACCCAGATGAAAATAGGATTGGGGTTTGAAGGTGGAATTGCTGTTGTGATACTAGCCATTCTTTTGGACCGCATAACACAAGGATTAGCGAATAAAAAAATAAACAAAAAAAAGATATGATGAGTAAGTTAAGAAATAGTCTATTTATGGTATTGTCGTTTCTGTTATTACTTTCATGTAGTAGTGGTGAACCAACTAAGAAGATTAAAATAGGCTATACCAATTGGGCAGATTGCATAGCAATAACCTACCTCGCAAAGAGTGTTTTGGTAGATCAGGGCTACGATGTAGACCTGCTTAATGCCGATGTTGCTCCGATATTTGCTTCTCTATCATCTAAAAAGATTGATCTCTTTTTGGATGTATGGCTTCCTGTTACGCATAATGATTATATGAATCGGTATGCTGGTAAAATCGAAATGTTAGGTACGATTTATGATGAAGCGTACGTTGGACTGGTAGTTCCAGCCTATGTCCCGATTAATACAATCGACGAATTAAATGCGCATAAAGAGCGTTTTGATTCGAAGATAGTAGGTATTGATGCCGGATCTGGTACGATGAAAATAACAGAAGAGGTAATAGCCGCCTATGGATTGGATTTTAATCTGCTAACATCAAGTGGATCTGCTATGACTGCCTCTTTGAAGCGCGCAGTAGATGACAAGAAGTGGATCGTGTTTACAGGCTGGACACCACATTGGATGTTTGAACGATATAAACTAAAAATGCTCAAAGACACCAAAAACTTATATGGAAAGGCAGAATCAATAAATGCGATTACATGGACGGGTTTTCAAACTAAAGATCCGTTTGCCGCTAAATTAATCAGCAACATCCGTCTGAATAACGAAGAGATGGCTTCGTTGATGGCTGT
>CAMQTD010000135.1 GCA_947036995.1 uncultured Parabacteroides sp. | reverse complement strand
TATGTAGGTAAAGGGAATTATGTTTTGGTAGATTTCTGGGCATCATGGTGTGGACCATGTGTAAGAGAGATGCCTAATATCAAAGAAGTTTACGAAAACTATAATGATAAAGGTCTTGTTGTTTTGGGTGTAAATGTTTGGGACAAAAAAGAGAAACAGAAGAGTAGTATCGAAAAGCTTGGACTAGACTGGAATCATATTGCTATTTTTGAGGGAACAAAAGCAACGGATGCATATGGTATAGACGGAATTCCTCATATTATACTTTTTGCTCCAGATGGTAAAATTGTAGCAAGAGGTCTGCACGGAGATGATATGAAAGCCAAAGTTGCAGAATGTATAAATATTCTTTTGATGAAGTAACTTTGATACAAAAAAGAGCGGTTTAATACGCGATTTAATCGCGTATTAAACCGCTCTTTTTATAATAATACATGGTATAGATAGCAGGTAATTTTCGATGTAGTAATAGACACTGTCTGTTGAGAAATAGACGGTGGATTTACCCTCAAAACACACTGTTTTCAGACCAATAGACAGTGTCTTTTCGTACAAACACAGTAGTGCATTTGTTGGTAGTGCTCCACTTTCGATTAAAAAAGCAGTTTCTTGCATCGTTCATCATAATTGAGATTGAAGTTACCCATATCTTTGTTGGCATAAAGCAGGGTACAAGCAATCTCTTATTTCGAGGCATCTATCTTTTCGTCAAAGTTTGTTTTACTCTCTACGATATATTCTGGACGCGCCTTCACTTCGTCGAACAGAATTCCGATGTATTGCCCCAGTACGCCAATTGTAACCAACTGCACACCGCCAAAAAAGATGACGATAATAATGATTGATGTCCAACCCGATTCAGCATTTGAGTAGCCTAGAACTTTTCCCATGATACTCCAAACAGCAAGTATAATGCCAATTAAGAATGCGAAGAATCCTAAGTTAATGGATAGGTAAAGGGGCTTTTTGGAGAAATAAAGCATTGCTTTAGATGCCAAAGAGATCATCTTTCGCAGTGGATATTTAGTTTCACCTGCTAAACGTGCTGCACGGTTGTAGTGAAAAGGAACTTGTTTGAAACCTATCCAGCTAATCAATCCACGAATATATTTACCGCGCTCTTTGAGCGACCCGAAGGCATCCATTACTTTACGGTCTATTAAGCGAAAATCTCCCGTATCTAAGGGGAAGGCTACTTCGGACATTCGGTTGATTGTTCGGTAAAACATTTTTGCAGTCAACCGTTTAAACCAGCTCTCGCCATCCCTTGTTTTGCGTACACAATACACCACATGCGCTTGCTCCTCGATTGCCTTGGCAAGTATTTCGGGGATTAGCTCGGGTGGATCTTGCATATCAACATCCATGATTATTGCCCAATCGGCATCACAGTGATGTATACCAGCCGTAACAGCAGGTTGATGCCCAAAGTTACGTGAGAAATGAATCACCTTAACCGTTGGGTCAGTTGCTGCAATTTGGTCGAGCATAGCCGGTGTTTGGTCGGAGCTACCATCATTTATATATATAATTTCGGTGCATATATCAAGCGTTGATAGTACTTGATGTGTACGTTGGTACGAATCATTGAGCACCAACTCTTCGTTATAACAAGGAATAATAATTGCAATCTTTTTCATCTTCAAACCTTGAATGTGTAATATTTGTTCAGTAAAAAATTAATCAATGTATAGAATGCCATCGCAATCAATTGATTGTAATAGGGATCTATCGTTAGGCTACTGTTTAGCATTGTAAGCACCCCTAATTGGAGCGAATAGCAAATACCGAATACAACAGTAAAACGGATCGCACTAGAGCGCCACTGTACATCGGGCGATTTAAATGTCCACCGCAGATTCCAAATAAAGCTATTCACCACCCCAGCAGCATATCCTACCGCATTAGCCAAAATCGCATTGGTGCCAACTACGTGCATCATTATCCAAATAACCAAGGCGGTGATAAGGGTATTGATACCACCTACAACGCCATATTTAAGTGCCTGTTTTGCAATTTCCATATTTGCGTTGATCATTTATTTATACTGTAACGTAATTGGTCGAGGAGTAGTGGAATCTCGTCTTCCATTACGCCTGCTTGGATTAAATCAGGAATATCTTCTTCAAAAGCAGCCTGAAACGCATAGAAATCATTCCCCTCCAATGCAATTGCAGCGGTATAATATTGAATGGATTCGGTCAGTTTTTTGAGTACCCATGCTGTATGCCCAGCATTGATATAATCGTGTGTGTTTGCCTTTTTGGATACTATTTTTGCGTAGTATCGTTCGGCTTGCTCAAACTTGTTTGTTAAGAACGAACACCATGCAATGGCACGCCACACTTTCATGTTTTGACTATCTATAAAATCTGCTTTAAAGAAGTAGTTCAGGGCCTCAGCACTGTTTTTTAACGATAGATAGCACTGCCCAATATTTAAAATAGAGGGGATACTGTTGGGCGAGAATTCGTTGAGTCGCTTATAATAAACAAGCGCTTCGCTGGGTTGATTCAGTGCCTTGTATGTTTTAGCAATTTTACGGATGTTCCATTTACTACGCGGATTGAGTAGGTCGGCATGTAAGTAAGCTGCCAGTGCGAGTGGCTGCGCATGCGCCATTTCGTGACAGAATCCTATTTTCTGAAACAGCGAGGCATCTAGCGGATTGCTTGCGGCAAGTTCGTTAAACAGCGGAAAAGCTTCGTTGTAGTGCTCTTTGGCTAAGTAATATTCAGCTAAGATGCTCAAACTCTCGGTGTCGGAAATATATTTTTTGAATAATGGAACCGCTTGCACGTTAAACAGCGCAGCAAAAGGATCGTTAAAATCTAAATGACGCGGATATATTTTAAAGAACCGGTAGAGGTCTTGTATATATTGACTTAAAATAACATCGCTTGCACCGCGGTTTCCATCCGCTTCATATTTGGCACGAAGCGCTTCGGCTGTATCGTTGTTGATTTCTCCAGCTACCATTTTACGATGTTTAGACGGCAGCGACATTAAACTGAAAAAGATAGAGTATTTATCCGAATTGCAGATAAAACTTGATTTGGTGATTGTGGCAATAAGTTCTTTATCCGTTCCCGTAAACATACTATTGTTCTCGACCGAAGAGTGGGTAGGGGAGAAGGGTAAAAACCAATTGTTCACCTCAGTAAAGAATGGGTACGATTTCAGGTGTACAAAAGAGGAGTGCATTACATCTGCTCCCTCTAGCTGCATTTCGCTGAATTGTTTTAATTTGTCGGATACGCCAGAATCTTCTAACTCTTGCTGCCATTCCGGATTAAATTCATCTTGTCCATTTTCATTAGAGAATTCGCCTAAATTGAGTTTGTTATTTAATTTAGGAGAGAATTTCATCATGGTTGGTAAGATATCCTCTTGCAGTTTTTTTGTTATCTTCTCGGTATCGTAAGAGCCTATAAACTTTAAGATTATCTGGCGAACAGTAACCGAAAAGTCTGTATCAAGGGCAAGTTCGTCTAGTAGATCTGCAATAAAAGGGTATAGTGAGGTGCGTTTGTTGTAGACTGATAATACAATTAGCAAGCTAACAATGGCACGGATACGTATCTCAAGATTCTTTTGATGGGCGGTTTTGAAGAGTAGCAGCAGCCGTTTGCTGTCGAACCTATGCTGTAAGCTCAACATCAATGCCGAAACAAGCATGCAATTTACAGTATATGGCAATGCCGCATCAGAGACGATCGCCTCTAAAGCTGTTTGTTCTGTATCCGTTAATGGATCGGTAGCCCATACTTTTGTGAATAAGGATGCCGTGGCAGCATCAAACTGTGTTTGATTATACACTTCGTGACTTGTAGTTAGCATTGCGTGCAGACTTGGATAGTCGGCATGCGTTCCTTGTTCTAGCATGCGTCGTTTCGTATAATAAACGGTTGATGATTCTTTAGTAAGAACCACGCTACAAAGTGCGTCGTTTAATGCATAGGTCGAGATCAGCATGTTTTGGTAGATACTTTCCTGCATCGGGTCGTTTACGCCCAGTGTGCGGTAGCGGAGCAGATTGATGTAGGTCTCTTCGAGCTTATCAAGCTTTTCTAAAAAACAATGTTGTTTTGTTTGGTTTATGCATGTTCTTAGATCGTCAAAAGCAGTTTTCAACTCTTTACGATTCAAAGCATAAGTAATACTTCGGCTTGTTTTTATAAAATCGGTTGTTGTCATATAATATCATCTATAATATGTATACAACAAAGATATACAAAAACTATCCATTTGCAACCAATTTTTTGCATTCAAATGGTGCTGCGTTGCCGAATTATATCTTCGAAGCATCGTGTTTATGAAATAAATTATGAAAAAGAGATAAAAAAAAGGGTTCAATGTATATTTATCCGCAATAAACCATTACATTTGTACTGTGTTTGAATAAATATACAATATGGGTACAAAGAAAGAGCGATTAGAAGTTATTTGTGAAATTATAAGAACCTCCTCAATAGGTAGTCAAGACGAACTGCTTAAGCTATTGTTGGAGCGTGGCTTTTCATTAACACAAGCTACTTTATCTAGAGATATCAAGCAACTCAAGATAGCTAAGGCACATGATGGAAACAATAATTATGTTTACACGCTACAAGCTGCGCCTGTAGGTGTTAGCGCTGTTTCTGCAATTGCTATGCAGCATAATCTCTCGTCTCTAGGTTATGTGGGGCTTGAATTTTCGGGTAACTTAGCCGTTATCAAAACGCGTCCGGGTTATGCTATGGCAATAGCTTCGGATATTGATACAAAAGCTCCGCATGCTATTTTAGCCACAATTGCTGGTGACGATACTATATTATTGATACCACGTGATGGAATTACACGTTTAGAAGTAGTAGACGCATTGTCTCACTTTATACCCAATATTAAAAAATAAAAGAAATAAGATTAAGTCGTATTAATTAGAGTTATGGAAAACAAGATTGAAATAGATGTGATGGTTGCAGATGCCGGTCATGAGGTATATGTAGATACTATTTTGGATACAATAGAGGCGGCTGCGAAAGTGCGCGGTACTGGTATTGCAAAACGTACACACGAATATTTAGCTCAAAAGATGATTGAAGGCAAAGCTATTATTGCCTTGGCAGGAGACGAATTTGCTGGATTCTGTTATATCGAATCGTGGGGAAATAAAGCATACGTTGCCAACTCAGGATTAATTGTAGTAGATACTTTTAGAGGGCATGGTTTAGCTAAACGCATTAAACGTACTGCTTTTGAACTTTCACGCTTGCGTTTTCCTAAAGCTAAGATTTTTGGTTTAACTTCGGGTAGTGCTGTGATGAAGATCAATACAGAACTCGGTTATGCGCCTGTAACATTTGCAGAGCTAACAGACGACGAATCTTTCTGGAAAGGGTGTCAGGGTTGTATCAATCACGATGTATTGGTGCGTACCGATCGTAAATATTGCATTTGTACCGCTATGTTGTTTGATCCACAAGATCCACATAGAGCCAAACGTGAGGCTGAAAATAAATAAGACAAATTAAAAATATAACAATTAAAATATAGCATATTATGAAAGAGAAAGTAGTTTTAGCTTTTAGCGGAGGTCTGGATACCTCTTTTTGCGCTAAATATTTAACAGAAGAGAAAGGATACGAAATATATACAGCACTTGCTAATACAGGTGGATTCACACCTGAAGAGTGTGCAGCTGTAGAAAAAAGAGCGTACGAACTTGGTGCAACCAAACACGTAACACTAAACATTGAGCAAGAGTATTACGAGAAAAGCATCAAATATATGGTGTTCGGAAATATTCTACGTAACGGAACATACCCTATCTCGGTAAGTTCGGAGCGTATTTTCCAAGCAATCGCAATCATCAACTATGCAAAAGAAGTTGGTGCCGACTGTGTAGCACACGGAAGTACTGGGGCAGGAAACGACCAAGTACGTTTTGACTTAACATTCGACGTATTAGCTCCAGAGATTAAGATTTTGACACCAACGCGTGACATGAACTTAAGTCGTGAGTACGAAATCAACTACCTAAAAGAGCATGGTTATGTAGCAGACTTCACCAAAATGGAGTACTCTATCAACAAAGGTATTTGGGGAACAAGTATCGGAGGTAAAGAGACGTTGCACTCTGAACAAACATTGCCAGAATCAGCTTATCCATCTCAACTAACAGTTGAGGCGAATGCATGCGAAAATATCTCAATAGATTTCGTTGCAGGAGAGATTAGTGCTGTAAATGGTGTAACATATACAGATAAGATCGAAGCCATCCGTATGGTAGAGGTGTTAGGCGCTAAATATGCTATCGGACGTGATATGCACATTGGCGATACAATTATCGGTATCAAAGGACGTGTAGGTTTTGAAGCTGCTGCTCCGATGTTGATTATCAACGCACACAAAATGCTTGAAAAGCACACATTAACAAAATGGCAACAGTATTGGAAAGATCAATTAGGTAACTGGTACGGCATGTTTTTACACGAAGCACAATACCTAGAGCCTGTAATGCGTGATATGGAAGCATTCCTTCAAAGCGGTCAATCTAATGTTACTGGACGTGTAATCATCACCCTTCGCCCATATTCATACACTTTAGTAGGTATCGAAAGCGAATTCGATTTGATGAAGAGCGACTTTGGTGTATATGGCGAAGAGCAAAAAGCATGGACAGCAGACGACGTAAAAGGATTTACAAAGATTTTAGGTAACCAAATGAAAATATATCATTCGGTACAAAATAAAAAGAACAACTAAGAATATGATCAAAGTCGGAATTATAGGTGGAGCAGGTTATACAGCAGGTGAATTGATTCGCCTGTTGCTCAACCATACAGAAACAACCCTTGTGTTTGTAAACAGCACAAGCAACGCAGGCAATAAACTAGCAGACGTACACAGTGGCTTGTATGGTGATACAGATATTGTATTCACGGATCAACTACCATTGGATACGATTGATGTGCTTTTCTTTTGTACTGCACATGGCG
>CAMQTD010000134.1 GCA_947036995.1 uncultured Parabacteroides sp. | reverse complement strand
GTTAAGTGATCCGCCTGGGGTTCGAACCCAGGACCCCATCATTAAAAGTGATGTGCTCTACCAACTGAGCTAGCGAATCAATTATGTTGCTTTACGTTGTTTCAGACTTAATAGCCGTTGTTTCTGTATTGCGAGTGCAAAGATAGAGGGTTTTATTTTAACTTGCAAGTTTATTGTTCTTTTTTTTTCATTATCTTTGCAGTGATAGATAATAATTGACTCAATATACATTATAACTTATGGCAGACGATAAAAAGATTATTTTCTCGATGGTTGGTCTAACAAAGACTTATGCGCCTCAAAAACAGGTATTAAAAAACATTTACCTTTCGTTCTTTTATGGAGCAAAGATTGGTATTATTGGACTCAATGGGTCTGGTAAATCAACATTGTTAAAAATTATTGCAGGACTAGAGAATGAGTATCAAGGAGAAGTTGTTTTCTCTCCAGGCTATTCTGTTGGCTATTTAGAGCAAGAGCCAAAGTTAGACGAAACCAAAACTGTTCGAGAGATTGTTCAAGAGGGTGTACAAGAAATTGTAGATGCGTTGAACGAATACGAAGCTGTAAACGAACGTTTCGGTGATCCTGAGATATTAGAAGATCCAGACAAAATGGATGCTTTGATTAACCGTCAGGCAGAACTTCAAGATATTATTGATGCTACGGATGCTTGGAACTTAGATAGTAAGTTAGAGCGTGCGATGGATGCACTGCGTTGCCCACCAGAAGATCAATTAGTACAACACCTTTCAGGTGGAGAGCGTCGCCGTGTGGCATTATGTCGTTTGTTGCTTAAGCAGCCAGACGTATTGTTATTAGATGAGCCAACCAACCACTTGGATGCAGAATCTATTGATTGGTTAGAGCAACACTTAAAGCAATATGCCGGAACAGTTATCTGTATCACACACGACCGTTACTTCTTAGATCACGTAGCAGGTTGGATTCTTGAGCTAGACCGTGGTGAAGGTATTCCTTGGAAAGGAAATTATACTGCATGGTTGCAACAAAAAACAACACGCATGGCACAAGAGGAGAAACAAGCAAGTAAGCGCCGTAAAACATTAGAGCGTGAGCTCGAGTGGGTAGGTATGGCACAGAAAGCACGTCATGCAAAAGGTAAGGCACGTTTGAACTCGTACGAGCAACTGCTGAACGAAGATCAAAAAGAGCGTGAAGATAAATTAGAAATCTTTATCCCGAATGGTCCTCGCTTAGGTAATAAAGTAATTGATGCACAATGTGTGGCGAAAGCTTATGGCGAAAAATTACTTTTCGACAACCTGAACTTTATGCTTCCACCGAATGGTATCGTAGGTATTATCGGTCCGAATGGTGCGGGTAAAACAACCCTCTTCCGAATGATTATGGAGATGGAAAAAGCAGATAAAGGTACATTTGATGTAGGTGAGACGGTAGTAATTGGTTATGCAGACCAAACACACAAAGATATCGACCCAGCTAAAACAGTATATCAAGTAGTTTCGGGAGGATCAGAATTTACACGCGTAGGTGGTAAAGAGATTAACTCACGTGCTTACCTTTCTCGTTTTAACTTTGCCGGAGGAGATCAAGAGAAACTTTGTGGTGTACTTTCGGGTGGAGAGCGTAACCGCTTACACCTTGCTATGACACTAAAAGCCGAAGCCAACGTATTGCTACTCGATGAGCCAACCAATGATATTGACGTAAACACATTGCGTGCATTGGAAGAGGGATTGGAGAACTTTGCAGGTTGTGCCGTAGTGATTTCTCACGACCGTTGGTTCTTAGACCGTATCTGTACACACATTCTTGCTTTTGAAGGAAACTCAGAGGTATTCTACTTCGAAGGATCTTATTCAGAGTACGAAGAGAATAAACGCAAGCGTTTGGGCGATGTTGAGCCGAAGCGTGTGCGTTACCGCAAGCTAATCCAAGATTAGTCTATTGCAACAATACATTGATATTTTATAAAGGAGTGCATCGGGTGATTTATACAAATTTCCGATGCATTTCTTTTTAGTCAAGATTATTCTACTTATTTTTGTAGATATTATAATAAGAAAGATATAACAAGAAAGATAGAACATATAAAATAATACACAATACTATGGTAAAGATTGGTACACCCCTTTCGGCAACAGCTACAAAGGTGGTTCTTTGTGGTTCAGGAGAATTAGGTAAGGAATTTGTTTTAGAGCTTCAGCGCTATGGTGTAGAAGTGATAGCATTGGACAAGTACGAAAATGCGCCTGCTATGCAAGTAGCACACCGTTCGTATGTGGTTTCGATGTTAGACGGCAAGCGACTACGCGAAATTATCGAACTTGAAAAACCTGATTTCATTGTTCCCGAAGTTGAGGCGATCGCTACAGATACATTGATTGCACTAGAAAAAGAGGGTTATAACGTAATCCCTACTGCGCAAGCAACCTATTTAACGATGAACCGCGAAGGTATTCGTTGCCTTGCAGCCGAAAAACTTGGAATCCCAACTTCACCGTATCGCTTTGCAGCTACTTACGAGGAGTTTGTTGCTGCGATTCAAACCGTAGGTATGCCTTGTGTAATTAAACCAATTATGAGTTCTTCGGGACACGGACAAAGTATTGTACGCAGCGAAGCAGATATGAAGCACTCGTGGGACTATGCACAAGCAGGTGGTCGTGCAGGAGCAGGGAAAGTAATTGTTGAGGGTTTTGTAGATTTCGATTACGAGATTACACTCTTAACCGTACGTCATATTGGTGGAACATCATTTTGCGAACCAATCGGACACCTACAGAAAGATGGTGATTATCAAGAGTCGTGGCAACCACAAGCAATGTCTCCATTAGCAAAAGAGCGCGCTTGCGAAGTAGCTGAGAAGATTACAGAGGCATTGGGTGGTAGAGGTCTTTTTGGTGTAGAGCTATTTGTAAAAGGTGATGATGTTATCTTCAGCGAAGTTTCTCCTCGTCCACACGATACAGGTATGGTAACAATGATTTCGCAAGACTTATCGCAGTTTGCCCTACATGCACGTGCTATCTTGGGATTACCAGTTCCTAATATCCGCTTTCATGGACCATCTTCGTCTCGTGCGATTGTGGTAGATGGAAATTCTACAACAATGGAATTTGGTAACTTAGCAGCAGTGCTTGCTCAACCAGATACACAGTTAAGACTTTTTGGTAAACCAGAAGTGGCAGGGCATCGCCGTTTGGGCGTATTGTTAGCACGTGGAGAGTCGTTAGACGAAGCACGCACGAAAACAGAAACAGCTTTAGCCTGTTTAGAGATTAAACTTTAAACCTCAATATTAATACGAAGCAGTAATGAACTTAAAAACCCTTTTTCTATCACTATGCTTGATTGTAGCCACATCGGCTACCGCTCAAGTTCAATTTGATACCTATTTCTTCTCAAAAACCATGCGGATGGACTACTTCCGCTGTGGTGATAGTAAGACAGAATCTATTTATATAGATGAGATTTTAGAAGAACCCTATTGGGCAGGTTCTAAAACAAATCTAATTGATACGGCTGGATATGGTAACTATACCGTGAAGGTGTTTGATGCAAAGGGAGGGGAGTTAATTTACTCTTCGAACTACAACAACCTTTTCGGCGAGTGGCAAACTACGGCGGAAGCAAAGCAGACGCAAAAGTGTTACACCGAAGCCGTTTTGTTTCCCTATCCAAAGCAAGATGTAAAGGTCGTACTTGAAAGTAGAAATAGAAAAGGCGTTTTTGAGAAACGTTTCGAATACCTTGTAGATGTAGATAGCTATCTGATAAAAAAAGAACGTTTGAATGTTCAAACAATGGATATAGTCTACTCTGCCAATCCTACACATGCCGTTGATATTGTACTCCTATCAGAAGGGTATGCAGCAGATCAGTACGATCAGTTTGCAGCAGACTGTGAAAAGTTTGCCGATGCGATCTTCTCTTTCTCTCCTTATAAAGAGCATAAAAATCGTTTCAATGTAAAAGCTGTTTGGTGTCCGGCAGAAACTGCTGGTGTAGATATTCCTGGCGATAATGTATGGAACCGTACGGCGTTGAACTCTACGTTCTATACATTCGACTCTGAGCGTTATATTATGACCAATGATTATAAAACCGTTCGTACCATGGCTTCGGCGGTACCGTATGATTTGATCTACATCATTGCCAATACAAAGAAGTATGGTGGTGGTGCAATCTATAACTACTACGGAATAAGCAGTACAGGTCAAGAAGACTCATACGCTAAAGTGTATGTACACGAATTTGGACATCTTTTCCTTGGTTTGGCAGACGAATACGAAGGAGATACCTCGTATGATGAGTTTTATCCGAAAGGCGTAGAGCCGTGGGAGCCTAACATCACCAACTTGGTAGACTTTGATAAGAAGTGGAAACACCTTTTACCGAAAGGAACACCCATCCCAACACCTAAAACTGAAAAGAATGCAAACAGTATTGGTGTGTTTGAGGGAGCAGGCTATTCAAGCAAAGGGATGTATCGTTCCAATCAAAAATGTTTGATGCGTAGCTTCGGAGGTGTAGAGCATTTCTGCCCTGTGTGTACAGATGCAATTATTAAACAGATTGATAGATATACGCGCTAGATGAATTTAATAAACTGGATTGAAGCGGCACGTCCGAAGACGCTGTTCGCTTCACTAAGTCCTGTAATAGTAGGAGGGGCGTTGGCTTGGCACGATGAAGTGTTTCGGCTCGCCCCCTTTCTTTTATGTGTACTTGTAGCATTGACAGCACAAATAGCGTCGAATTTAGCTAATGATTATTTTGACTTTAAAAAAGGGGCAGATGGGGCAGATCGTCTGGGTCCGGCACGTGCCGTAGCTTCGGGATGGGTAACGCCAAAAGCGATGCTTAAAGCGACCGTTTTGATGCTTACACTTTGCTGTACTTTTGGGTTGGGACTGCTCTATTATGGCGGACTGCATTTGATTTGGGTCGGTATTGTTATTGTTATTTTTGCCCTTGCTTATACAGGTGGTCCCTATCCTTTGGCATATCATGGGTTGGGCGATGTGTGTGTGCTTCTTTTTTTCGGTGTTGTGCCTGTGAGTTTTACCTATTATGTGCAGGCGTTAACCTTTACGCCGCTACTTATAGCGCTTGCCTTTGCGATGGGATTTCTCTCTATTAATATATTAGTCGTAAATAATTATCGTGATTACGAACAAGATAAGCGGGCTGGCAAACGTACTACGATTGTTTGCTTTGGTAAGCGTTTCGGGCAGTTGTTTTATCTGTTTAATCTACTGGCAACTCTTTTGTGTACGCTTCCATTGCTACTCCTTAAGCCCGCGTTAAGTTTTTTGCCGCTACTCTTTATTCTGTTTTTTACAACAACGTGGATGGAGATGAAGCGATCAGAAGGCGTTGCGTTAAATCAGGTTTTAGCCGCTACTGCACGTAATGTGCTATTTTATGCATGCGTGTTAAGCTTTTTGTTGCTATATGTTTAGATAAAGTTTTTTTCTCCACTGTAACTGTTTGTTTAATAGTTACTTGTGATGACTATTTGCTTTTTACACCCTTGGTTAATCAGCTTTCTACATCACTTGATATTCGTGCAGGTGTAAAAAGTTAATAGTCACCACAAATAGTTATCTATGAGTGGGTTATAGGTGGAGAAAATAAGTTGTTTCAAACAACTGCTGCTTCGCAGATTTTAGACTATTGTATTTTCTCGAATAGCCACCGTCTGTCTTCCGATAGCCACCGTCTATCTCAAGAAAGACAGTGTCTATTTTTAATATACAATTACCCGCAATGTTTTACACCAAAAGCCGCGATGTTTTACACTAAAAACATCGCGGCTTTTGGTGTAAAACATTGCGGATTTTGAGATAAAAGTATGCAGGTAATCGAACCGCAATATATGATGCGTTAAATTTAGGCTACTGTTTTCGCTGTTTTTTGTTATTTATATTACAAGAACCCCTAAAGGTGTTATAAAACATTGCACAAATACTGTGCTATTTACGAAAACAATGTTACTTTTACGCCCAGCTTTACGAATGGAATAGCTGGGATCTATATATACATGAACATTAATTATCAAATTCAATGAATAATTGTAAAACACAATCGGGTTTAGCATTTGCTAATTTCGATCAAATAGTTGAGGGTAAGCATACCGCCTTGTATGTATTGTCCAACAAAAAGGGGATGGAAGTAGCTATAACTAACTACGGTGCAAAAATTGTTTCAATCCTTACGCCTGATAAAACAGGAAAATTAATAGATGTAGTAACAGGACACAACTCAATAGACGAATATCTTGTCTCAGAAGAGCCATATTTTGGTGCAGTCTGCGGACGTTTTGCCAACAGAATTGCAAAAGGAAGTTTTACATTAGATGGTGTAGTATATGATAAATTAGCCATCAATAATGGACCAAATAGTCTGCACGGTGGTGTTAAAGGGTTTAATTTTCAAGTTTGGACAGTAGGCAAAGCAGATGCACAATCTATAGAGCTAACCTATCTTTCAGTAGATGGCGAAGAAGGTTTCCCTGGAAATTTAACTACAACGGCAACATACCGCCTAACCGAACAAAATGAATTGATCGTTCAATACCACGCAACAACAGATAAAGCAACGGTTTTAAACCTAACCAATCACTCTTACTTTAATCTTTCTGGTGCAGGTGATGCTTATGCTGGTGATCACATTTTAACAATCAATGCAGATAAATACTTACCTACGGATAATACAGCAATCCCTTACGGAGAGCCGCAACCTGTAGAAGGAACGCCAATGGATTTCCGTACACCAACAGTGATTGGCGAGCGAATCAACGAAGACTTTGAGCAGTTAGTATTTGGTAAAGGATACGATCACACCTATGTTTTAAATAAAGAAGCCGGAGAGTTATCATTCTGTGCACGTTGCGAGTCTCCTAAAACAGGCATCGTAATGGATACATATACAACAGAACCAGGCGTACAACTATATACTAGCAATTGGACAACAGGTAATTTTGTGGCAAAGAACGGACAGCGATATCCAGAGCGATGCGCCGTGTGTTTAGAAACGCAACATTTCCCAGATAGCCC
>CAMQTD010000133.1 GCA_947036995.1 uncultured Parabacteroides sp. | reverse complement strand
CGATCTTCTATTGAACGGAAAGTATCATGTTACTAGCTATAAAGCAGGGGAACTTATTGCGATTCAGGGTAGCCTCTACCATAGTTTATTAATTATCGACAGTGGCATTGTGCGTGGCGAGATGTCAAGCGTTGCTGGTAATAGTATTGTTATTGAGGAAATTGAAGCTCCTCGAATCATTGCCCCTGCGATAATATTTGCAAGTGACAACCGCTTTCCTGTAACTGTTACTGCTGTTACCGATGCCGATATTGTATCAATAAAAGAGCGTGACTTCACTAATCTCATGCAGGCAGACGCTAGAATATTGCATAATTTTGTACGTAGCATATCTGATCGCAATAAATTTCTATCCGATAGAGTTCGCTCAATGAGTTTTGGAACGATTAAGAGTAAGATAGCAAACTATTTATTAAGTCAAATTAAACAAACACAAACGAGTGAGTTTGACATTCCACACACCCAACAAGAGCTTGCAGATCTATTTGGAGTAACAAGGCCTGCGCTATCTCGTGCAATTAGTCAAATTGCAGAAACAGGCATCTTGGTATCTCAGAAAAACCATTTTATAATTAAAGATCTAAACAAGCTTAAAGAGATTGCTATAAAATAGTTGCGAACATTTACACTTCTCCCCCTGACGAAATCAATTTATACCCAATCCCCCTTACATTCAGAATCTTTATTTTCGGATCGGCAGCGAGTCGTTTGCGTAGTTTGTATATAAATACGTGGAGGCTGTTACGGTTATAGAAACTGTCGTCGTTCCATAGCGCATTTAATATATCTGTTATCTCTACAACGCTATTTTGGTTGATGCAGAAGCGTTTGAGTATTTCGCTTTCCATGTATGATAACTCTTGGCTACCTGCTTTGCTTGTTAATAGCTGCGATTTCGGATTGAATAGGTAGCTTCCTATTTCAAATATTTCATTCACTGTTTCGGTTCGTAGGATGCTGTTTGTTAACGCTTTTACCCTCATGACCAGTTCGAGCATTTTGAAAGGCTTCTTTAGGTAATCGTTTGCGCCTAAGTTAAATCCCGCTACAAGATCATCGAGTGAAGTGCGTGCTGTTAGGAATAGAACAGGGGTCTTTCGGTCTGTCTTTCTGATTCTTTTCACCATCTCGAAGCCATCCATTTCGGGCATCATTACATCGGCAATTATGATATCGGGCTTTTGGGTAACGAAGCTCTCGAGACCTTTAATGCCATCGAATGCTTGTATCACCTCAAAAGATTCATCCTCTAAGGTATCTTTTATAATCATCGAAAGCGTTGTTTCGTCTTCTACGAGAAGTACTTTGGGTTTATAGTTCTCTTTCATCCTCTTGGTATTTGTATGGTAAATATCGAACCTTGATTTGGTTTACTCTTAACAGATAGCGTTCCTCCGTGCTTTTCTACGATCTGTTTCACGTAAAAGAGTCCGAGACCGTAGCCTTTTACATTGTGCAGGTTTCCGTTTGGCACACGGTAAAACTTATCAAAGATATGCGCTATGCTGCTCGAATCTATTCCTATGCCATTATCTTGTATTGATACTGTACTGAAAAGTTCATCTTCGTAAGCCTTAATCTTTATCACTACCTGCTGCGAAGCGTATTTAATGGCGTTATCTATTAAGTTGCTTAGAATGCTATTCATGTGTGTAGGGTCGGCATAGAGTGTTATACTTTCGGGCGTTATATGCGTTTCGAAGATAAGTTCTTTGTTCGATTTAATGCGATGTAAATCTATTAATTGATTTATTACAGCATTGAGAGGTACGTGCTCTTTCGTGAGGGGGATCGATTTGCGCCTTTCCATACTCATGGAGAGAATCTGTTCTACTAATCCGCTGAGTTGCGTGAGTTGCTCTATACATATCTGAAGATATTTTATTCGCTTCTCCTTGTCCTCTCCTTGTCGAAAGTTTAGCAATGTATCGGCAGCGGAATATGCTACGGCGATAGGGGTTTTTAATTCGTGGGTTATGTTGTTTACGAAGTCGTTCTTTATCTCTTCTACGGTTTTTTGTTGTAAAACGGTTCTTATCAGATACCAAAAGGCGATGGCTAATAGTACGATGATCAGCAAGGTAGAGATTAGGATACCTGCCATCTGCTTTAAGATACCACTCGTTAACGCGTCCATATATATTTTATAGGCATAGCCTTTTTCGGGATAATAATTATAAAGCAGTGTGTAACCGTTTGTTTGGTCGATGCGATTTGCTCGTGTTGAGGCTTGTATAATTTCGTTTGTATTCACATTAACTATTTCAATGTAATACACAGTTGTATATATACCTTTGCTATTTAGTTCGATGGTGAACAGGCTATCCAATGTGTGCAAATCGATCGGTTGTATTATATCTATATTTTTGTGTACAGCTAACCGCATCTCTTTTATAACATCCTTAAATACTGTAAGATTAGGATCTACCTCTTCAGTATGAACTGATTGTTGCATATCTTTTTCGTTACGTATTGACACTACGAGGGGTTCGGTTTTGTGCGTTGTTATGACTGAATCTTCCTGAATCGATTTACCTATTGAGATTGATTGTGCTCCTGTAATGTCGTCGGTCACCTTACTTAACCGAAGCTGTATCTCCTTATTATCAGCCTCCTCGATAGAGGTATAGATAATTTGCTTTGCCTCGGTCTCCATGGAGTGAAACAGTTCGGTCAGAAAAAATATATTAAAGATAAACAGTGCCGAGATACTTATAATGATTGCCAGCACTACATTTTTGAATCGCTGCATAACGCTTTTTCTTTAGTTTTATAGGAACAAAGATACAATTCATTTTCGAGGAATATTTATTCCGTTAAGACTAAATAAGTGTATGTAAGCATCCGATAATGGAATCTCTATCAAAAGAACTTCATCTTTGCACAAAACATTTAAGAAATATGAAACAATTAACGCTTACCCTTCTATTCGCCTACATCACCGTTTGCACAACTGCACAAACTGTTGTAGGCAAAATAATTTCGAGCAAAGGAGAACCTATCGAAAGTGCTACGGTAGTACTGCATACCACAGATTCTACCTTTGTTGATGCTGCATACACCGACTCGCTTGGCAGTTTCAGTATCGCTTCTGCATTAACAGACTATCGCTTAATCGCGCAACATCTACTGTACGAAACATCAGAACAAACCTACGCCAAGCAATCCAATCTAGTGATTCATCTAAAAGAGAAAGAGAATGCAATTGATGAATTTGTTGTTAAAGGCGAACGCCCTCTTTTTAAATTGGTAGGTGGTAAGATAGCCTATGATATGCCTCGCCTGCTTGCTGGTAAGATTGTGAGTAATGTTTACGAATCGTTGCTTCAGCTACCGGGTGTTAGAGAGCAAGATGGTGCATTGGTTTTGGCTGGTGCAATGGGGGTTACTATTTTACTGAATGGCGAATCTTCATCCATGCCTATGGCGAATCTTATCGCTACCCTCAAAGCACTTCCACACAGCCAAATGCAATCTGCCGAGATAATGTACAGCACCCCTCCTCAATACCATGTACGTGGAAGTGCGATCAATATTATACTCAAAGAGACCAAAGCGGATAAAGATATCCAAGCACAAATTAACACCTCCTACACACAAAAGCACTACGCCAACTACAGCACAGGTGCCTCGTTGCTATATGCAACACCAAAACTTTCGATGAATCTAAACTACGCCTACAACCTAAGCAACGAACGGCAAGGGATGGCAACCTATTCTCGTCACCTATACAAGGAAACCGTAACTAATATAGAGCAGTTTAATAACGGAAACCGTAAAGCGAACGAACAAAACATTCGTTTAGGAGTCGACTATAAATTAGCGAATGCCAATAAATTAAACGTTACCTATACAGCACAGCTTATCACAGGAGTAGACAATAACGAAGCCTCTAACGGCACTTTCTCCAACTCAACAAACCAAAGAACAAACAGCAGACCAATACAGATGCACAACCTACTCTTAAACTACGCCGCTAGTTTTGGTTTAAAGACAGGTGCAGAATACACACTATACAAGGATGAAACCGCGCAACACTTTCAAGAGTATAAAGCAGGGAAAGAGAATAATTTCATCACCAACGCCAAACAAAAGATTGATAAATACAGACTCTTTGCCGACCAAACGCACACCGTAGGCAGTTGGAATATAAACTACGGCGCACAATACATCGAAGCTGCCGACAAAAGTTCTCAACGCTATCACTCCCTAATTGATCAGAACCTGTCCCCAATGAATATGGCGAGCAAACTCAAAGAGTATACTGCAAACGCATACATCGGATTTCAAAAGTCCGTTGGTGATAAACTCTCGCTTTCTGCCTCTCTGACCGAAGAGTATTACAAATTTGCAGGCGTTAAGGAGTGGACACTCTTCCCTGCGCTCGAAGCCACCTACGCCATCGCGCCATCACACTTAATGCAACTTGCGGTTTCGTCCGACAAAGTTTACCCCAGTTATTGGGAGATGCATGGAGGTACAAGCTATATGAATGGGTATGCTGAGTTGCATGGCAATCCGCAACTTAAACCATACAAATCGTATACTGGTCAGTTAAGTTATATCCTGAATAGCAAATATATACTTACGGCTTTCTATAATTATAGCGATGCTTATTTGGTGCAACTACCCTACCAAGCACCAGATCGGTTGGCTTTGATCTACAAAACATTAAACCTTGATTACAAACAGGTGATTGGGTTCAACCTTGTTGTTCCTTTTCGAGTAGGTGAGCGCATCGATTCTCGCTTAACCCTGAATGCATTCTACGACAAGGTTAAAAGCACGCATTTCCATGATATTTCGTTTACCAACGATAACTTTGTGGGTTATTCTCAATTAAATAATACAATCAATGTATCTTCTAAACCAAACATCAAAATAGAAATCACGTGTGCATATATATCAAAGAATATTCAAGGTCCTGCCGAATTATCTGCTTTATGGAATCTTGATGCTGGCATTAAATGGTCGTTCTGGAATGATTGTGCCGAATTAAGATTAAAAGGCAACGACCTACTAAACAGTTGGACGCCAGATTTAATAATGAAATACAACAATCAAAACCTACGCATGGATATAACGCCAAATGCACGCGCTATATCTCTCTCGTTTACATACCGATTGAATAATTTCAAGGCGGAGAATAGAAAGATTGATGGTTCGAGGTTTGGGACAAAGTAATCTACCCAATATTAAAGTAATAAAAAAAGGTTGTCTCAAAACGGAAGTTAGAGACAACCTCTTTTTAGTTAACTCCAGCTAGCTATTTCTTTGCATACTGCTTAGTATACTTTATAAAAAGAATAAGAAACAGCAGTGTTACACTACCTGCCAATATATTGCCTAAACTAGGATTCAGCCCGATCATTTCGCTTGAAGTAAATAGATGCAAGGTGGTTACGTAGGTCATAAACAAGGCTGGAAGTATTGCGATAATGTAATTTACTCTCTTTTGAAACAGGTATACCGTGATAGTCCAAAGTGTAGCGACTGCTAGTGTTTGGTTTGCCCAAGCAAAATAGCGCCAAACTACATCAAAATCCATCAGTGTAATCGCAAAGCCTGCAATAAAGAGTGGTATACAGACATACAAACGTTTCATAAAACTTTTTTGTTCTAGCTTTAAAAAGTCGGCAATAATCAGGCGGGCACTTCTAAATGCCGTATCGCCAGACGAGATAGGCGCTACCACAACACCCAACATCGTCAATACACCACCCAATGTTCCGAGTGTTGTTGTTGATATGAGTTTAACAGCCCATGCAGCATTATTTCCGTTTGCTGCCAACTGCGTGTTTAGTTGCTCTACCCCTCCAAAAAATGCCATCGCTGCACCTGCCCAAATAAGTGCAATGATACTTTCTGAAATCATAGCACCGAAGAAAACAGCACGCCCCTGCCCTTCATTGGTTACGCATCTTGCCATCAATGGCGACTGTGTGGCATGAAATCCTGATATCGCACCACAAGCGATGGTTATAAACAGCGTAGGAAACAAAGGGAAATCCGTTGCATTGCTCTTCATATTGCGGAAGGTATCGAGGGTTAGTTCTGGAATGGTGTAGTCTTGAAACAAGATAACAGAGAGTATACCCAGTGCCATGATAATAAGTGCTGCACCAAATAAGGGGTATATTTTTCCTATAATTTTATCTACAGGAAGTAAGGTTGCCAGTATATAATAGATTAAAATAATCCATACCCAGAAGTTTCCAATCGTGAATCCGAGTATTGGCAATGATATTGGCAGGACCGATCATAAACACCGCGCCTACGAGAACCATTAAGAAAACGGTAAAAACTCTCATTAGCTGCTTAACTGTTACGCCCAAATACCGCCCCACAATCTCAGGATAGCTAATCCCTCCATTTTCTATGGATATCATGCCCGAAAAGTAATCGTGTAAAGCACCAAAAAAGATTCCCCCGAGGGTAATCCACACAAAGGCAATAGGTCCATAAGTTGCACCTAGTACAGCACCAAAGATAGGACCTAATCCTGCAATGTTTAACAATTGAATAAGAAATGTTTTCCACATAGGCAGAGGAACATAGTCTATACCATCAAACTGTACAGCAGAAGGGACAGCTCTCGAAGTGTCCATTCCAAACGTTCTTTCCACATATTTCCCATAGGTAAAATAAGAGGCTATAAGAAGCAGTAAACAAATTAAGAATGTAATCATTTTGTAGTTTTATTTAAGTGGTTAATTATGCTAAGATGTTCTTTCTCATGATCTTTAAATTTAAGGAGCGAAAGATACAAAATATAATTAAATAGGCTCTAAAATTGCAACCTGTTTCAAAGCCTATATTTAACATTGTCATTAATAAAAAAACCATATTAAAACACTTTGAAAATATTAAAATGTTATTATATTTGCATATTGATTTAAAAAAAATCACCACACTTGCCCATAACATACTTGATAGGATGTCAAAAAAGAGCAAACGAACAAGCGTAAATAACAGCAAATAGGTGCTATTTACCAACAATAATTGGCGATAGCTCAAAGAAGACTCTCACAATAGACTGCGTATTGATAATGTAAATACGAAGTTAAATCGTGGGTCGGCATAGTGGCTT
>CAMQTD010000132.1 GCA_947036995.1 uncultured Parabacteroides sp. | reverse complement strand
CGTACTGACACACTCTTTCCCTACACGACGCTCTTCCGATCTAAAAAAGACATCAAAAATGATCATTTTTTTGCGGAGTATCAGGCAAATAAAAATGAATTCAATGTTGATAAGATACAAAATTTAGTTGATATTTGGAGAGAAGGTCCAACCCGTATTGATAGAATGAGGGGAAATCAACAAAAAGCCAAGAAAAATAATCAAGCTTACGAACCTATGCCCAAGCATTTCGGATTAAACATCAGTGATAAAAACGCTACAGATATAAAATACATCGTATACCCGAACACAAATGAATACTTCCAGATAGAATAATAAATAAAGCTTAAAAAATCCTACTAAGCTGAAAGTCATTGACTTTTCTCTCTGATCGTTATATATTATAGAAATCGATAGAGGAAAGAGAGAAAGACGGCTGTGAATAAATGGATCATTAAAGTGACATGTTTTTTTGGCGCAAGTAATTTGTTATTTACTTACGTATTCTTTCTTCTATGGATTGCTCATATGATGATTCAGGCTAATTTAGACCCTTTTACAGGTGTGAGTCTGGATCATCTGGACGAAGTACTTAGGTCTAATTTAGAGCATGCGCTTCAGTTTAGCATGTATTTAGCCTTTTTCTTTGCTATGGTATATCCCTTATCAAAAATATCTTGCTGCTTATTCCAGCTATTACCAAAAAGAGAAAAACAGCAGTGCAGAAAAGAATATTTCCAAAAGTGGGTTTCTCGTTTAGGTACAATAGCTTTACGGTCATCAGGGGTATTAATGGCGACTTGGTGGCTAATCCATGTAGCCACTTTGCTGCCATCATATCTTAATTATTTAATTATGCTTATTCTTTCTTGGACTCTCATCCTTTCTGGAATCACTGCTATGATAAGCCTTGCGGCCTATTTGCTCATACGGCTTTACCTCTGGATATTATCAAAAATGGAGCAACAGCAGAGCGAAAAAGAATATTTCCAAAAGTGGGTTTCTCGTTTAGGTGCAATAGCTTTGCGATCATCAGGGGTATTAATGGCGACTTGGTGGCTAAGCTATGTAAGCACTTTACTGCCCGCTGATCTTAGTTATTTAATTGTGGCTATTCTTTTTCTTCCTATCGTAATATCTCTCCACCTTTCTGGAATCATTGCCATGATAAGCCTTGCGGCCTATTTGCTCATGCGGCTTTACGTCTGGGGTTTTGCGCGCATAGAAATGAGCACAGCACATAAACGAAAAGTCAGCTACCTGAACTACACGCTCTACGCCATGGCAAGTGCCTTTCAACTCTATGTCTATTTCTATCACTACCCCACCCTTTAAAAGGAATGCTTCGATGCCTATTTTAAACGAAAGGCAGCACTTTAAGCCATGCTTGGCATCATCATCCCATAGTTGAAAAAATTATCCGCTCAATTTCGCTTGGAGGATTGTTGAGCATGGAGAGGAGGTCACTCATGAGTTTACGGCTGATTCCTATCATTTTTGCGAATGCGGCTGGTGAGTCGAAGATGCCTGTGCCGAGTATGCGTTCAAGCATGAGGGCGTTTACCATGCAGATGGCTTCTGTGCTGTGTGTTTGTTCTTTGGGTAGGACGCGAGATGCGATTTCGTCTCCCATGGTACGTGGGCGTAGTTGACGGTGAGAGCCTTTGCTTCCGTAAGTGATGATAATGGTGCCTACATTCAAAATGCAAGTACAATACTTTAAGCTTTGTCGATTAATGGCATAAGTCACTGATAATACACCTCGCCAGAAGCGGGTTGATACCTTCACGGATCAACCCGACTCTTTGTATCTCCGCTCCATCAACGAAAGAAGATTGACTTCTGCAACCGTCATACGCTACACTGACAATCTGATGGAACGCCTGACCTCGAGCACCATCCCCACCTCAGATACAATAGCCACCGCTACTGTGGTAGATGGCTTTACAACAAAGCAAATTGACCACCTAGGCGTAGAACGGGCATCCACCCAACAATACACACATTTCATTTTTGTAAACCTATGATTAAAAATCCTTGCCTAGATCCACATTATAAATACTTCGGGTTTTATTTATTTAATAATAATGATTTCGATTTTCAAAATTTTATTTCGTTAACTCCTCAATTACCTCAATATGCATTCCAATTAGATGATTCAGCGCTTGTTGTACTTTGGCGCAGTTATGAATTATTAGGAAGCCCAAGGGGATTTCGAGAAGAGATTTGGGGCAATAAAGATGAGCAGGCAGAACCCATGCCTTTGCATCTCCTGTTTGATTATTTTTCGCATCTTGGCTATTTTTGTCCTACTGCTACGCTTATATCGATTGTACCAGATCATCTCCACCGCGTTCATCAGTTATGCGAAGTTCCCGCGATTAATCTTCATGACTTTTCTTCATCGAATATGTCGGCTCAAGGAATGCGCGTATTTATTGATAAAGAACTAAATATTAAGAAAATTTTCCCTCAACATCAAAAAATTGAAGAAATCCAAATCCATAAAAGCACAGTAAATCATTTGCCCTTTAAAGAATATTGTACCGATGGAATTACTCGATTAAGAATACTTTTGTCTTTTATCAATGATGCCCCTAGTTATAGAAGATGGTATCCAGATGTTTACCGTGCGTATCATTTATTCGCATATTGGTACAACGAAATAAACGATTCAAAAACAATAAGATGTGACTGCGAAGATATATCCATGAGAATGAATCGAATGGACTTTCAAGAGTGGTATATTATAGGGGAATGTTGGAAAGCGCTCATTCCTTTAGGGCTTCAGTGCGTCTATATAGAGGATTTAGAATGTTACGCTATTTATGATTATCAGCCTAATAAAGCTCGACGATTTTCCATAGAGAATTTTGATAATATAAAAAAGAAAATGACAATTAGCCAGACTGATAGCAATGGCTCAAATCTTGAACAACTATTATTTAACGCAACATATTGTCTTCACTTTTTTCCAAAATCAGCATCTTCATTTTCATCGTTGTACCTACAAGATGAATCAAATAAATTGATAGGTATCCTTAAAATTAACCAATATCCATATGAAATAGATGATGATGAAGAAAATTAGTAAAAAGCTGCCTAGGGAAGCATACAGGAAAAACACGACGAAGAACCCTTCACCCAAGGTCTAGCTGAAAATCCTTTAGCTGATCCCCCTCTCTGGGCTCCCTTTATTTAGTATTCAGGAATCAAAGCGGTTATTATGCCATTCCAATATTGTTTAACTTAAGAAGAAACTCTTTCCTTCGATTAAAATTCCAGTGCAATAGAGCCTTAGTATACCCAATCTAATTCAATCAATGAACCACCATTTTTCTTAGAGCGACTTCTGGCATACCGCCCCATACTCCGCCTAGCCGATGAAGCCCAACATCGCGAAAGGAAAACGAGGTAACAAATTCAAAATAGACACAGCAAGACCCAAGCAAGCCATAGGCGCCGATGAATGTACCCCCATCAATATCTCAGGCTATGTAGGCAATGACAACTGCGCGTTATCACCAGTTCAATTGACTTGTGATAACGGCTCCGTTTGTATGATGCGGCTTCATATATATATTGTATAGCTATTGTCTATTAACGAAAAAAGAACGCATCCCGGCATGGGGCTGTTCGCCATTATATTAGCTTGTAGCGAGTTAGTAGATTCGTCAAGAGACGCTAGATTGCTTCGCCTTTATATGAATAATAAATTGCTCAAGTGTCATTATTTCATGCTGTCTTTTGGAAGGGTACTTCGAAAGGTTGCTAGCTGGGATAACGAGCTGCACTTGGCTATCCCTCATCTCTTGAAGCTGCGGTGACGAGATGCCTTCTTGGAGGGTGAAGAGATGTTTAGGCGTGATGCGCTGTGCTTCTGTAATTACTTGGCGACACCTATCCTTACAGCATGTCTTAGCGGCAAGCATACTCAGATCTGCTGGGGGGAAGATTTTGTTGTGGTAGGCTTGGCTAGAGGGGAAGAGGAAGTCTGGCTTCTTTCTTCCCTCTGTCATGATTTGCTGCTCAAATTGAAGTTGTTCATCAATGAAGATACTAGCAAGGTGATGCTCTAGAGATGCCCCAGCTCGGGACTTTCTTCGGTTTGAGACGGAGTGTGCCAACTTGATGAACTCATCGACGCTGGCGAAACCCTCGAGGATAGCGGGGAGGGTATACTTCATCTCTAAATGGCGAAATATTGCAAACTCAATTTATCGGCGCTTCAAGAGAATTTTTGATGGGTGCCTGCAGTCGTGCTTGATCTGCGCTATGGAGAGCTGGGAGATGAGGAGGGTAGTGGGGTAGTCGCGGAACCAAGAGCTGGGAATCAGCTTAAGGTCGTTCGATTCTACTTGCGCATGCTGATGTTGTGGCTGGTATTGAACTTGCTGAGGCTCGAGCTCGCAGCCCATCCATTCTTCTAAGAGTTCCTCTTCTTCAATATTTTGAGCGACCCAAACAATGATTTCTTGTTGTGCTCCAGCCCTGCTTGGCGGGGGGCATGCAAAGAGGAAAATTTTCACTTTATTTCAAAAGCCGCTAATGAAAAGTTTTTGAAAAAGAAAGTAAATGGTGCCAGTCAAGATAACTGCTTTATAATATTTCACATGTACTTCAAATTACCTGCAAGACGATTTAGAATAATTTTAACGTACAGACATGCGCTAGCTGTCATTTCCCCTTTTTGTAAAGGTATGCGTAATGTTTCAGTACTTAAATGGTGATAATTTTCATAGCTATATTTCATTATACTTTTTGGAGCCAAAATAAACAGAAGCTCCCCTTCTGGACTCCTATACTTTAAATCAATTATTCCTTCAACTTGTGTGGGTAAAACAACAATGTCACATGCTAAGATGTTTTTATCATTTGAAGCAACAACACGACAATACTGTCTAACAATACCTGATTTTGTCCTTGGGTGTTTAAAATCTCGCTCATATTCACTTTTGAAACAACATACTAATAGATAAGGTGCATCAATTTTGAAATATTCTTTTAATGCATTCCAATTTCCTTGATTAATTTGTTTTAGTTGGTTTTTAGTAGGCGAAGGTATTGGCTCTGACATGGGCTTCGTATCATTCGTTGATTGTGGTGTTTGATTACCATATGTTACACCACTAAAAGAAGATAGGCTTATCGCTACGCCTATTAAAATATTCAATACTAATTTTTTCATATCTCTTTATAGAATCATTCCCTTGATTCTTTTATCTAGTTTACATAGACTCAATTTATAATCAAGCCGTTTTTTGACATGCTGCATATTTTTTGACGAGGGGCTTATAGTAAGGAAGAAATGAAAAAAGAACCCGTCCAAATTTAATTCGGACAGGTTCTTATCTTTATTGAGCATTTGCTTCCAGACTCCATGCAGTAGATCGGGACGTAGTCTAAGCTCGTTTCCATTCCAAACGCAGGTAAACTCTTCAAGGACATAAAGAACTAAGCCATCTTTATCAAGTTCTTTTATGCAATTTAAGCCCCTGTGGTGGTCCTTTGACATATCCACTATCCAAAAGGGGCTCTCCCCATAACCTGCACCTGATTGCTCTAATACTTGTCTTTCCAGCAAAACTATAGTTCCTAAATTAACTGAATCCGTTGTGGAAAGAACTACTTTGCCAACTATCAATCTGGAAGCTTCGTCAATCATTCCCTCTCTCGTGAAATTGGGGATATCTCTCGGCGTATCTTCTTTTGTAGTGTAGGTAAGAGGTATCTCTTTGATGAGGACAACTGGACTATTATTTTTCTGCCAATTAGAGATGAAAATATTGATATTTTGTTGCGACGCATGTTGTCCTGCAATCGCAGGACAAATAAGTCCAATGCCTAGCATTATATTTAATATTAATTTTTTCATATTTCTTTATAGAAACTTTCACTGATTCATTTACCTAGTATACAAAGACTCAATTTATAATCAAGCCGTTTTTTGACATGGCTCATATTTTGTTACGGAACAACTTACGTCCTCTTATTTAAAAATTCAACATAAAAGAGAAGAAAAAAGGTTCAGAGTAAAAACCCCGAACCTTTTTCTTGTTTTTAGCGCTCACTGGTATTTTATTCTCAAAAAATTTGACGTGCGCCCTATAGTATACAGATTCCTCTAAAGTTGATGAAATCTGTATAAAGCAAAAACAAACAAATAGAACATATATATTATGAGTAATACAACAGACCCATTCGTGCCCGCTTTGAGCAGACATACATTTACAAAAAAACCTAGTGCGGAACAACCCGTATTTTCACATGCGGATAAAGAAGCGTTCACCAAAACTTGGGACGAGTATATTTTGGTAGAAAAAGATATTACTAATGCTCAACTTTTAGTAAGTGCCGATGACAATGCAAGCGCGTATCTTTATGCTTTCCCTGATAAAATCGCAGAAGTTACACCATTGACTGAAGACAAGGACTATGGTGGAGGACAATTTAGACCTTGTGACCCTATTCCAGTTATTGCAGAACTAAAAAGAGGATATTATCGAATTCACATTCAATATGAAAATGTAAATTATCCTGGTACAAACGCGGCTCGACTAGAAGTAAAGCTTAATGACAAACAAGTTGTTATTGGTGATTTGATTGCACATAACTTACTTACTAAAGTTGCAGCAGAAATGTTGACAAACCATTACGTTCCATATAGTTATTCGAAAAAATCAACTGATGAAGTATATGCAGCAATTGGTGGTTGGCTTAACGATAATCACAATAGCGATGACCCAGAAACAGCAGCTAATTACTATCACTCCTGCGCATTACGATTGAGTATTGCTCTTAGTGCGTTTGGTCAGAATTTAGCTGGAGCCACTGGTGCAGATAATATTCTGACAGGTGCTTCAAATATTCTTGGCGGAAACCGACATGTTATTATTAGTTCTAGTAATATGGCAAAACACATAAAATCTGAATATGGTTCTATTGAATACCCAGCTGGTGATTACACTGCCGAAAGTAAAATTGAAGATATGAAAAAAATAAAAATTAACGATATTTATCTTTATTCTGACTCAACCCATTCAGGGCTCTCTACAGGCACCGAAGATTTAGGCAATTACATGTCAGGAGATACATGGTTACTTTACCGTGACGGTTGGGCAAACCCAGAGAATAAATAATGAGTAATAGATCGGAAGAGCACACGTCTGAACT
>CAMQTD010000131.1 GCA_947036995.1 uncultured Parabacteroides sp. | reverse complement strand
ACAAACAGTAATATCGGTATCCCTATTGTAGCTCAATTAAATCTTACAGCAACTGCTAAAGATAAAATTGCGACAACAGCAATTAATCCAATTAACATTACGCCAGCAAGCACACTAGGCAGTTTTGCACAAAATAATATATGGATTGCTGCATCAAAAGAGGGTGTGCCAGAAGCTTTCAGTTTTATTGAAAACAAAGAGCTGAACAACCTTATTCGTATCATGCCAAACAATATTGTTTTTGACTTTAGTGCGCAAGCAGAAGAAACAAAGGAAATACAATTCTTCACCTCTGATGCACAAGCCAATGTTAAGTATGCCGTTAAACTTCCTTTTGCTCCAGCAACAGACTTTAAAGCCAATGTTATTGAAACAGTTAAAGATGTTTTTGATAAAGATATGATCGACTACTTGTTTAGCAACGGATCGGCTACAATCTATGGCGAAATACTAAACAGCATCCCATTAAACATGGAGATGGAGATGGTTATTGTAGATGCTAAAGACGAACCTGTAGGAATCACTCTTACCCCACAAGCCGTTGCTGGATCTGCTAACAATGAGCCAGTATCGAGCACTGTTTCTTTTGAAATAAAAGAGTCTGACATGCCGAAGATGGTTAACGCTAAAAACATCAATTTAGTATTAACGCTTACATCGGACGATGCACTTGCTGGAAAGATGTTGAATCAAAAGCAGTCGTTAGACTTAAAACTTAAAATCAAAAAGACAGGCGGTATCGCTATTGAATAGTCAAATAAATAATTCTTTTAATACAACTCAATAATAATAGAATATGAAATATACAATCAACCACTACTTGCGCCTTGGTGCTGTAGGTTTATTCCTGTCTACTGCTGCCATAACAGCTTCGGCACAACAAATTCGCACATCATATTTCATGGAGCAATCCACGATGCGTATATCGCTTAACCCTGCTTTTAGACCTGACAGAGGATATGTTTCGATTCCTGTTTTAGGTTCAATCGGTGCATCTTTCGGATCTAATGGCGTTTCGTTAGGAGACCTGTTATACCCTAAAGATGGTAAGTTAGTTACATTCTTAGATCCTTCGGTAGATAGCAACTCGTTTTTGAAAAAGTTGAACAAGAATAATCAACTGAATGCAGACATATCTACCAGTATCTTATCTGCTGGTTGGTATGCTGGGACTGGCTTTTGGACTGTAGATCTGAATCTAAAAACAACAATGAATGCAGCTTTACCTAAATCTATTTTCGAATTTCTTAAAGTTGGTTCTACTGCAAATGGTGCTACATACAACATCTCGGATGTTGCCATGCATGCCAATGCATACGTAGAGCTTGCAACAGGATATTCGCGTCCGATTAATGATAAATTGACCGTTGGAGGTAAAGTTAAGTTGCTTTTTGGTGGTGCAAACATGGCTGCTACATTTGATAATTTAACGGCAGAACTATACGAAGATCAATGGAAAATAACATCAAGCGGTGAGCTTCAAATGTCGCTAGGCGGCATACAACCTGAATTTGAAAAAGACAACGAAGGAAAAGACTATATCAATAGCTTTGATGTTCAATCTCCTGGATTGGGTGGCTTTGGTGCAGCGATTGATTTTGGTGCAACTTACCAACTGTTAGACAACTTAGTGCTTTCTGCTGCTGTTACCGATTTAGGTTTTATCAGCTGGGGAGGTAGTAATACTGTTTCTGGACAAGCCAATGGCGAGTTTATGTACGATGGTTTTGAATTAGATATTAATGATGATGGTTCTGTTCCATCTATGGACGATCAGATGGATAACCTAACAGACGATATCAGCAACCTATTCCATTTCAGAGAAATCGAATCAAAAGGACGTTCTACAATGCTTCGCTCTACAATTAATATTGGTGGTGAGTATTCTATCCTTGACAATCAACTTGGTTTTGGTTTACTATCTAGCACGAAGTTTTACCAACCTAAAGCATATACAGAACTTACTGCATCGGCTAATTACCGCCCTTTAGATTGGTTTTCGGCATCGGCTAGTTATTCATTTATCCACAGTGATTTCAAAACATTCGGATTGGCTTTAAACTTTAGCCCATCATGGATTAACTTCTTTATTGGTACAGATTATATGTTTACGAAAGTAACACCTCAATTTATGCCAATCAACTCACGTGCTGTAAATGCTTACTTTGGATTAAGTATTCCTTTAGCGAGAAAGTAAAATTCGCTAATCCTATATCTATAAAAAGGGAATCCCCTCTATGTCGAAGCTTATTCGACGTAGAGGGGATTCCCTTTTTTAGTGTAAGTGATATTACTTAGTCTTCTCACCAAAGTCGGTTTGTTGACGTTCTACCTCTTTAAGTTTAAGTGCATTTAGCTCTTGTTTTACCTGCTCTAGTTCGCGTGCTAAATCAGATTTAGGCTGCGTAGTAGTTTGTATCTCCTCCTTTGTAGCAAGAGATTTCAATTCGTTAGCACTGTATAGCATTCTGTTTGATGGTGCTACAGAAGAGAGTTCTAACTCGCCACTAATTGGCATTTGTGAACCTTCAAATAGTACGCTTGCTGTAATTTTAATCTTTCCTGGTTGCGTTGTAGACTGTACCAATATCGGAGCAGTTCCCCAATTAACAGGACGTGGATTGGCTTGAACAGAAGCTCCTCCTAGGATACGACCTTCTCCCTCGATATGAAAACGAACCGAATAGTTATTCAATCGTTTAATATTACCTGCTTTGTCTGCAATACCTGCCACTACGGTTACGAAATCGGAACCATCAGCTTTGAGGTCTGTACCCTCATTGTCTATCCACAATACAATCTTCGAAGGGCGACGTGCTGGCATTACTTGGTGTGTAGTTACCACTTTACCGTCCATCAAACCTTCGGCTAGCATGTAAACATCCGCTTGCTTGCGTTTACGTGAGAGCGCTTTATCGTCCATAAAGTTATAGGCATCTTTAAAGGTGATAACAGGTGAAGGCATACCTTCCGCTTGTACCGCTTTGTTGTAGGTGTACTGTTTGCCATCTTTAAATACGGTTAGGCGTACTTCGTCGCAGTTAGAATAAACGGTTACATCTTTAGGCGAGAAGGGTGTCATCTCGTGTGCAATGCGTACCATCGGACCTGTTTCGGCAATCAAATCGCTTTTTACGGGTTCACGCTGTGCCATAAATAGGTAATAAGAATATTTTGGCTGACGGAAAACATCCATCACACCTCCATAAAAAGGATCGGGATGATAACCGCGTTGGTGATCAAAGGCGTGCCAAAGCGTACCACCTACATGTTGGCGTGTGGTGCGAAACAATGCATCGTACGAGGTGTACTTATAAGCAGGCTTGGCATAGTGCTGCGCCTGTATCAGCATAGGGGTTTCGCCCCAGCTACGATTGGTACGGCTTATTGAGTTGTGCGAATTCCAATCATCTACGTTATCGCCCCACTCGCGGGTGAAATAGGTTATCTTTGGATCTAACTCCTTAATTGCCCAATCGGGATCTGACGTGACAGGGTGCGTAAACAGTACGGAGAACTCCTCCGAGCCTCGTGCCTCTTTATCACTTGCCGAGTAGCAGTATGGGTGTGGATACTCTTCGTCTACGATATCTTTCGTATTCTTTGCAAAGTCGGCAGGATACCATGTTTCATTTAAGATCGGTTCCCATAACCAGATACATGGGTGATTGCGATCGCGGCGCACAAGGTTGCGGATGTCGCTATAAACGCGTTGTTCGAAGATAGGCGCTTTGTTCCAAAACTGCCAGCCGGGCGTATTGTTTATCACAAATAGTCCCAACTCGTCGCACGCATCCAAAAAGGCTGGATCTTGTGGACAATGGGCATTTCTAATAATCTTCATCCCTGCATCGCGTAGTTTTTTAGCATCACGCCAATGCGCACTGTTTGCTACGGCATTTCCAACTACAGCATAATCTTGGTGACGATTTGCCCCCATCAATGGCTTTTCGTAAGGCTTTCCGTTCAACCAGAAGCCATCAATACCTTTAAATTCGATACTACGGATACCAATTCTACGGCGATAACCATCTACTGCTTGCCCCTTTTTATCTTTTACAGTAACAATTAAGTTGTATAAATAGGGTGATTCTGGACTCCATAAATTGGGCTTAGACAGTTTCAATACCTTTGATGCTGTATGCAATTTATTTCCCTTTACGCCTACCTTTTGAGACGATGATGCAACTGTTTTGCCATCTGCTTGCTGTAGATCGAACGTTACCACGCCTGAAAATCCTTTAGCTGATGCATTGCGAAGCTGTACATCCAAGGCTACCTCAGCAGCCGATTCGCTTACATTGCGGTACGAAACAAACAGACCGCCACCGGCAACACTGTTTTCTACATTCGGATCCGTAATATACACATCATTGTGTGCCACTAGCCAACAATCACGGTAGATACCTCCAAAGTAGGCAAAGTCTAACACATCTTGTGCCTTGCCAGGGGGATACATCGGATCGTCGCTATTATCTGCCCATACGGCAATCACGTTATCTTCGCCCCATGCGAGCGCATCCGTAATATCTACGGCAATAGGGAGGTATCCGCCAAAATGCTCTTTGACGAGTTTGCCATTTACCCATATTTTACTTTTACCCATGATGGCTTCGAAGTGGATAAATAGCTTCTTCCCTTTGAGAGAGTCTGCTGGGGTAAAGTGTTTGCGATACCACACTTCGCCTTGATAGTTGGTGCAACCGCTCGCCTCGGTAGGGAGATACTCTATTCCGTGTGGAAGAGAGACTACAGACCACTGCGTGTCGTCGAATGCTTTATCGGAAGCACCCTGAGCTGCACTTTTAAGAAATCGCCAGGCAACATTCATATTATAAACGTCGCGCCCACTCTCGGGCAAGGCGTAGAAGCCTGCCGTCGAGAATTGTGGCTGATGGATTGCTTGCACAGTCAAAGCCGTACAGAAGCAGATCAAAGAGAGAAATAGACTGCGTATTTTCATTTGTTATAAATTAGGATTGTTTCTATTTGGATATTTTTTTGCTTATTTCGTTACCGTTACTTCGTCGATAAAGAACCAACACGGATGCCCTACCCCATAATGCCAATGCGGACATTTCTTCGTACCTGTAATCGATATCTTAATGTATCGTGCAGATAGTTTGGCTTTTGCTTGGTGCTTTACTTGTACAAACTTCACTTGTATCGCGCGGTCTTCGGGTAAGTTATAGGTTTCTACCTCCTTATAAGTTTCGTTATCAGACGAAATAGCGTAAGAGACTGCCGTAGGTAGCAATATCCACTGCCCTAGTTGGTGTAAGAAATCTGTTTCGATGGTCGAGAAACTTTGCTCCTCGCCTAAGTCTACAATAAATGAACCATCAATACCTTCCCAGCCTACCCAACTCTCAACGAAAGAGGAGCCACCAAAAAGATTATCAGTCAAAGCTGTTGCGCCCAACTTCTTGTAATTGCCCGATGGATCTACTAAGAATTGAATCTTAGCACCAGCAGCCATATTCTCACGTGTTTGTGGGAGGTAACGCTCTCTGTATAGGTGGCAATAGTCAACAGGCGAATTGTTACGTTCGTTGAGTGTTGCTACGTTAAACTCTTTTACTCTACTTTCAAACTCATCCAAGCGCGCGTTCAATGTAGGGAGGTCTTTCTCCTTTTCGGTACGTATAATTTCCAATGCTGCATACTGCAAAGGTAAGCGTGTACGTCTAACACGTGTCAATAAACTAGCGTCCGATGCTACGGCTGCTTCTGCTTTATTAAACAGTGCCTCGTAACGTCTCATCAATTCGGGCTTTAGCATACCTGTTTTGTGCGACACGGGCGAGTCGTAAATCCACAAACGGTTGCCGCTACCAATCAATGCACCCTCCATTATTTTGATATATTGGTATAGGTAAGGAGCTGCTGCACCGTAATATCCTTGCAAGAAGGTTTGCATCAAAGCATCTACATCCGCTTCAGGATTCCACATAAGTTTGGAAACTAAATAGGTACGTAGCTCGGCAAAGTCGCCCCCTCTACTACCTGCAATTTGTGAGAAGTGCATCGTAGCGTGGTGTTCTTTAAAGAGTTTGATATTATCTTGTAAGATATGAAAGTTAGGGAATGGTGCCACCATATTATCGAAGTTGATTCCATAATCCCATACAAAGATGTTATTGCTAATCTTTGACCAACCTTTCATTGCTTTCATAAAATCTCGTCCCGAAGCATTCTCGGTAAGCGAAACCTCTCTGTTACAATCAATATCGCACAGCATAATATTCACATTTGGCAAAGGCTTGATGTGTTTAGGTGGGTGCATGGTGTAGAGATAGGCTAACGTTGAGAACTCTTTATCGGGGAAACGTGCCGCTAATTTATTCAAGAAATAGATCACGCTACCTGACAAAGATTCTTCGTGATCGTCTATCTTTTTGCAGGCTTCACAGGTACAGTTCGTATAGTTTCCATCATTCTGACTAACCGAGATTAGCTTCATGGTTGGATTTGCTTTAAAGATAGAGTCGATGCGTGTAGCTACCACCTCGAATAGTTCGGGATTTGTTAAACACCACTGACTGGCTTTCCCTGGGTGACGCTTTCCTTTGAAGTAAGAGTAAAACTCTGGATTTGTCTCGCCATATACTGCCGAAGGGAGTAATTTATCGAACGTATGCACCCAAAGCCCATTGGCAAAAACCTCTTTTGGTTCTTCCAAACGGTTCCATAGTTTATAGGTTGGATCGGTGTGCATGCCGTAAAACTGACTCTGACGGTAACGGAATGCTGGGTTGTCTAATAGGTCGATTGCAGGAAGTTTAATTTCTTTGGTCTGCTGCAACGAGTATTCGTTTTCGCCCCAATACGAAACACCGAGGTATTTCTCTAGCAGTGTTACCACGCCGTAGATGGTTCCTTTACCTGCTCCCCCTATGATGTGGAGGTTTTCTTTTTCGGTTTTTAATCTAAAGCCATCCTCTTTGATGCTTTTGTCTTGCGGTTGGTTGGATATAATGATATCCCCTTTACGTACTTTCACACCCGAAACAATAGGCAGTTTAGCGCCTGTTATGCGTTGCGTAAAATCTTGTAATAACTGAGCTGCCGTGTGGTCTGTCTCTGTGTCTGAGACTAAAAGAATTCTGGATTGTGGTTTGCTGTGCTTAACAATAGTTACTTGCGCATGCAGTTGCGTTACCATTGTTACTAAAACAAATGCCATCAATCCCCACTTAAATGTTTTCATGCTGTTGTGTTTTGCTGACAAATTTAATAAAATATTGCCAAA
>CAMQTD010000130.1 GCA_947036995.1 uncultured Parabacteroides sp. | reverse complement strand
ATTTATCCATATACAAAAAAGGCTTCCTGCTTGCAGGAGGCCTTTTTTTATACCCTATACTTTCATGTAAAGCAAACAGAACGACCACAAAACTATCAGGTACACCAATCTATTGCATCAGTAACAACCCTCTTTGTGGTAGAATCCTATAGTTTGAACCTTGCAATTATAATACAAAAAGAAACCCCTTTCCGCAAATTGCGGAAAGGGGTTTCTTTATATTATGACGTTTTGTAAATCAAATACTATCTGATAAACAACAACTCTCTATACTTAGGCAATGGCCACATTTGGTTGTCAACCATTAGCTCTAGCTCATCAATATGGCTTCTGATCTCTCCTAAGAAAGGAAGAACCGTATCGTGGTAAGCAATTGCTTTCTCTCTTGCTTCTTCGATTCTGTTGGCTTTCTTACGCGCCTCAACCATGTCGAATACACCTGAGTTAACAGCATTGATATGTCCAGAAATCTTTTCTATTAGGCGCATAGGCTCTGCAGCCATGGCTCTGAAATCTTCGCCGTATATTTGTTGGATACGTGCTACGTTTTCTAGTAGGATTGTTTGGTAACGGATCACTACTGGGATGATATGATTTAATGACAGATCGCCCAATACGCGCGCTTCGATCTGCACTTTCTTGGTGTAGATCTCCCACTTCACTTCGTTACGTGCTTGGAGTTCTATTTCAGAGAGTACGTTTACGTCTTTGAACATCGCGATTGTCTCTGGCGTTGTATAGGCATCGTATTGTAATGGGATGCTTGTTTCGCAATCCAATCCACGACGCTTAGCTTCTACTCTCCACTCGTTGCTGTAACCATTACCGTCAAAACGGACTGGCTTAGACTCTTTGATGCATTTCTTTAATACATGGAAGATAGCCTCTTTTTTGGTTTGACCTGCTTTGCGTAAACCCTCTACTTCGTTATAGAATTGCTTTAGCTGATGTGCCATCGCGGCATTCAGTACTAACATAGATGATGCACAGTTAGCAGATGATCCTACGGCACGGAACTCAAAGCGATTGCCTGTAAAGGCAAACGAAGAGGTACGGTTACGGTCTGTATTGTCTAGCAATAGTTCTGGAATCTGCCCTACACCTAGTTTAATACCTTTTTTGTCGTCCATTTGAATAGCATCATCGATATCGCTATTCTCGAACTTATCTAAGATATCTGAAATCTGGGTTCCTAAGAAAGAGGACAGAATCACTGGAGGCGCTTCGTAACCACCCAAGCGGTACTCATTCCCTGCCGAAGCGATACTTGCTTTTAGGAGTGCATTATTTTTATACACTGCCATCAATGCATTCACTACAAAAGTAATGAAACTTAAGTTTGCTGTTTGATCTTTACCTGGCGAGAATAGCTGTACACCTGTATCTGTACCCATCGACCAGTTGTTGTGCTTTCCTGAACCGTTAATTCCTTGGAAAGGCTTTTCGTGTAACAATACACGGAAATTATGTTTACGTGCCACACGCTTCATCACAGCCATAATTAATAAGTTGTGATCGTTGGCAAGGTTACACTCTTCGTAAATTGGCGCTAGTTCGAATTGGCTTGGAGCTGCTTCGTTGTGGCGCGTTTTAACGGGGATACCTAATTTATACGATTCGATCTCTAGCTCCTTCATGAACTCTTGTACACGTGGAGGAATTGATCCGAAGTAATGGTCGTCGAGCTGTTGATTCTTTGCACTCTCGTGCCCCATCAACGTACGTTCTGTTAGCGAAAGGTCGGGACGTGCCGCATACAGTTCGATATCAACCAAGAAATATTCTTGTTCCCAACCTAAGAAGGTTGTAATTTTCTTTACATCAGCATAAAAGTAGTTACATACTTTTGCTGCATATTCATTCAACGCCTCAACCGAACGAATCAATGGCGTTTTATAATCCAATGCCTCACCTGTGTAAGAGATAAATACGGTTGGGATACACAATGTATCATCTACCACAAATGCAGGAGACGAAGGGTCCCATGCCGAATAACCACGTGCCTCGAAAGTATTACGCAATCCACCGTTAGGGAAACTCGATGCGTCTGGCTCTTGCTGCACAAGCAGCTTGCCGCTAAACTCTTCGATCATACCACCCTGACCATCGTGCTCTACAAAAGCATCATGCTTTTCGGCAGTACCATCTGTTAGGGGGTGAAACCAGTGTGTATAGTGCGTTACACCCTTCTCGAGTGCCCACATACGCATACCTGATGCTACATGATTGGCAATGTGCCCATCAATAAGCGCTCCGTTATCAATCGCATTGGTTAGCTGTTGAAAAATACCTTTCGAAAGATATTTCTGCATAGCCTTTCTATTGAACACGTTTGAAGCAAAGTATTCAGATACTTTTTCTTTTGGCGTTACCACTTCTATCGCTTTTCGGTTAGAAGCTTTTTCTACTGCATTAAAGCGTGAAATTGACATAGGTCTTAAGTGTATAGTTGTTATTATTATTCTAACTTCTTTATCATTAAATATCGTGCAAAGATAAAAAATTTAAACAAATTTGACTGCACAAATAGGCAATCTCTTTTATTTAATCCATTGGTTAAATGGTCTATTCGACAGATACGAATTATAATAGCGACAATCTCCTGTTACCTCTGCCCCCAACCAATGGGGTGCATCAAAAAGCTCGTTAGCTTCGGATAGTTCTACTTCTGCCATTAGCAAGCCTTTGTTTTCGCCTGCAAAAACATCCACTTCGAAGGTATGTTTGCCTGCTTTTACTAAGTGGCGCACTTTATCTATTACGCCAGCTTCGCAGAGTAGGAGCAGCTCTTCTGCCTCTTGTAGGGAGATCTCTTTTTCGAATTCGTAGCGCGATAGTCCATCTTGCGTAGAGATTCCTTTGATGGTTAAGAAACCCTGACCGCCCCGAATGCGTACCCTTACGGTACGCGCTTTGTCGGAGCAGATGTATCCCTGCACGATGCGATCGGATTGATATACATCGGGCATGAAATCTCCTGCGATAAGGAATTTACGTTCTATCTCTTGTGCCATCTTAGCGGATATTATTTGATCGTTACCATCGTTGCACCAAATCCATACTCGCGGAACGATGCATCTTGGAAATAGTGTTGTTTGTATCTACCGCGTAGCTCTTTTTCGATTGCTTTGCGCAATACGCCATCGCCTTTACCGTGGATAAATACGATCTTTTGCCCACGCTGGCTCTCTTGCTCTTTCATCTTTTTATGAAATACATCCAGTTGGTAGGTAATTATTTCGGTGTTGCTCATGCCTGCTGTAGTGTCTAATAGCTGCTCAATGTGCAAATCTATTTCGATTACGCTGGGTGCCGAGCTCTTCTTTTTCAGTGCGTGTGCTGGTTGGCGGTCTAGTGCTACCTTTTCAAACATCGCCTCTTTTAGCTTCTCTACAGATACAAGTGTCTGTTTTTCGGGTACATCTTGGCGGATGAGTGGGTAGATCAGTGCATCCTCTTCAAAGAAATCATTCTCTCTGAAGCTGTGTACTTTATAGAATTTCACCGTGTCGAGACGAATCTCTATACTCGCTGGATTCTTTAGTGCAAAGGGTTTATCTTTTTTGAATGCGATTAACTGTACGCACACTTGCTCTAGGTCGTTTAGCGACTCTTTACCAAACTCTTCTAAAAAGATTTTAGTATTCGGCTCTACCGTACCGCTGCAACGTAGCGTATAGCTGTTGTTGGCACGCGTCATGTAGTTAAAATAGAGGTAGTAGTTGCTTTCGTTTATAAAGTATGCTTCGTATTTCGACTGCGAAAGTGCCTTCGGATCGGTTGGTAGATAAGCTAGCCACACGTTCATGCGGTCGCCCTCTTTGGTCTCCTCTGGCTTATAGGTAGAGGCTACTTGTACGGTTTGCCTTGGTTGGATGATAGGGTCGTTTGCTTTCTCTTCTGCCTTTTGCTTGGCATACGGGTTTTTAGGCATAAAAGTGTCTTGCTCGCCTACTACTACACATTCGTGTATAAAGATTGGCACTTCGAAACCATCTTGATCTTCTACCCATACAGAATCTTTTCCTTTGTATTTTGTTACAATACCGCCCCCAACACTGTTGAGAAAACGAATTTTATCTCCTATTTTAATCCCCATGGCATTCAATTATTATTATATGATTGTTATTCGGACAAAGTTCATTAATTTTGCGCACATAATAAAGTGAATAATGATAAAAACGCAACAAATACGCATCGAAGAATATAATTATTCGTTGCCCGACGAACGAATTGCTAAATTTCCGCTTACTGAACGTACCGATTCTAAACTTTTGCTTTACCGCAACGGCGCTATCAGTCAAGATGTATTTAAAAATATTACTGATTATCTCCCTAAAGGGGCGCTAATGGTATTTAATAACACGCGTGTTATACAGGCGCGTTTGCTATTTCAGAAGGAGACTGGGGCTAAGGTGGAGATCTTTTGCTTAGAACCTGTTGTACCGCATGATTATGCACTCGTATTCGGGCAGACCGAATGCTGTACATGGACCTGCATGGTGGGCAACCTAAAGAAATGGAAAACGGGGATGCTTCGTAAAACCATCACGCGCAACAATCAAACCGTTACCCTCTCTGCCGAACGCATGCAGACAACGGGCGATAGTCACCTGATTGCATTTAGTTGGGACAATCCGCAATTCACCTTTGCCGATCTGCTCGATGCTGGGGGTGTACTTCCTATTCCACCTTATCTACACCGTGAAACGGAGGAGAGTGATTTAAGCACCTATCAAACGGTTTATTCGAAGATTAAGGGTTCGGTAGCTGCTCCAACGGCAGGACTTCATTTTACCGACACCATCTTGGAGCAACTCGCACAAGCTGGCGTTAACCGCGAAGAGCTTACGCTACACGTAGGTGCAGGCACGTTTAAACCGGTGAAAAGCGAAACCATCAACGAACACGAGATGCACACGGAGTTTATCTCTGTAAAGCGTAGCACGATCGCAAATGTACTGAATAACTTGGGGCAGATTATTGCCGTAGGCACTACCTCGGTGCGCACGTTGGAGAGTCTGTACTACATGGGCGTTGCCCTTTCGTTAGATCCTTCTACCTCGCTCGAACAGGCTAAAGTAACGCAATGGATGCCTTACGATCCGGCTAACAATCAGCTTCCGGCAGCGGATGCACTGCAATGTATATTGGATTATTTAGATGCCAATCAGCTCGATACGTTGATTAGCTCTACACAAATAATGATTGCTCCGGGGTACGAGTTTAAGGTGGTTCGGGGTATTGTTACCAATTTCCACCAACCGCAAAGCACGCTATTGCTGCTTATTTCGGCTTTTGTTAAGGGTAATTGGAACGAGATATATGATTATGCTTTGGCGAACGATTTTCGCTTTCTGAGTTATGGCGATAGTTCGTTGTTATTATAAATAAAACAGTACATATTATGAGAAAACAAATTGTATGCTTATGTCTAATTATCTTCTCTAGCGCATTAAATGCACAAGAGTTGTGGACAAAAAAAGAGGTCAATCGTGATGATAAACTTATTCATCACGCCACATTTTACACCTCAGACCATGTTGAAGCAACAACATATACAGCGCTATTTACAGCTATCGTAGCGGAGCAAAAGCTCAGTTTAAATTTATTTGATTCAATTACTGATTACCCAGATGTTGCATTTATAGCTGATGATTATATGCGCTTATATGATGAGGCGATCTCGAAACATATTATGCCCGTATTTATAGCAATTGGGGAGGAGCAAGCGCCAAAGATAGCAGGCGTTACCGTTATCAAAGCATCATCCTTAAAGCAGGCTGCCAAGAGATCAGTTAAGCTACTGAAAAAACTGTACTACACAGGGATGCGACCACGCTATTCTACCATCTTTACCAATGGCGAAGAGGGGTATGTCAGTTATCGCATACCCTCTATTGCAACCCTTTCGAATGGTCGGATATTGGCATTTGCCGAAACACGCGCTAAGTTTGCGAGTGACTGTGCTGAAAATAACATTGTAATGAAATACAGTGACGACAATGGATTGTCGTGGAGCAAATTATCTATCGTAGCTGATGCAGGGCTTGCTAGCTTAAATAACCCCACTACGATATACATTAAAGAGACCAATGAGGTAATCGTTATCTATCAAGAGTATCCTCCTAAAACAAATGAATCCATTGCAGTTGGAGGATTTGAAGAGAATGCTATAAAAATAAAGATGGTTCGTAGCGCAGATAATGGCGATACATGGAGTGAGGCAATAGATATTAGCCGTCAGACGAAACAGCCAGCCGTATTGAGTCAAGCCACAGGTCCGGGCGTAGGTATCAGAGTTGTTGCAGGTGCAAACAAAGGGCGCATACTTGTTCCGATCAATGCCGTAGGTGGCCCTGATGGATGGTATAACTATTTAATTTATTCGGACAACTTAGGCAAGAATTGGGACATCATCGAAGGAAAATCGCAATACGGCACCAATGAGAGTCAGCTTGTTCAAATTAGCGCAGACGAATTTCTGATAAATGCGCGTTGTCACCGATTTATTGGTAACGAAAACTTAGCGCCTAAAGGGTGGAATCCTTGGAACTTTGGGCAAGTAACACGCTATCGTGGTGATATAAAGATTTCGATTGATGGAACAAAAGGCAGATGGGATAAAACAAGGGTACGTACAGACATGCCCGATCCACTGTGTCAAGGTGGATTAATCAGGTATAGTGGGCTAGAAAATAGAGAGCCTTCAATATTACTTTTCACTAATCCTGCATCGAATTTAACCGACAAGCACACACAACGTCCATACGCCAATACACCACCTATGCGTATGAATGGTTCTATTGCGTTAAGTTCCGACGAGGGCGAGAGCTGGTCTGTACGCAAAAGATTCTATGGAAATCGGTATACAGAATATCAATACTCGGTGCCAGCACGTCTGGAGGATAAAAAGGTTGGTGTTATCTTTGAAGCAAATAACCATATCAAGTTTGCTGCGTTCGATCTTAAATGGATTCAATCAAATGGTGTAAAGTAAATTACGCAACAGATGTGCTACTGGATATTATTCGGTTGCACGCATATATTGTCTATATATCATTTTGACATTTTGATAATTAAACTCCGCTGTATGGGCGTTGTATCTACTGCGATAAGAGGCGGAATGGTATAACCCGATAGAGCGGAGTTTCTTTTTTTCAGTTTGCTGTTATTCTAAGGGGATTCTATGTTTTTTGATCGGTTATAGGGGTGGTTTGATTGCTTTCTGCTATTCAATTTGCTTGGGTGTATTCATTTTGAAACTTACACTGTGGTGCTGTTTTTATCTCTTCTAGC
>CAMQTD010000129.1 GCA_947036995.1 uncultured Parabacteroides sp. | reverse complement strand
ATTCTTCATTACCTTTGTGCGTCAAATATTAAAGATGCAAATGTTATGTTAACGAGTTTAGCTTTTATTTTTCTGCTTGGGTTACTGTTGAGTTCTATTTTTAATAAGCTAAAACTTCCTGGATTAATGGGAATGCTGCTGACCGGTATGCTGCTAGGTCCTTATGTGCTGAACCTGCTCTCGCCTTCGTTACTCTCCGTATCTATTGATTTGCGACAACTTGCATTGATTATTATTTTAATGCGTGCAGGTTTAGCGTTGAATATTCACGACCTTAAAAAGGTAGGTCGCCCCGCCATCTTAATGTGTTTTGTTCCAGCTTGTTTCGAACTTGTAGGGATGATTCTTATTGCCCCCAAACTTTTAGATATTAGTATATTAGATGCTGCGATTATGGGAACAGTTGTTGCAGCCGTATCGCCAGCCATTATTGTACCTAAGATGCTTCGATTATTAGAAACGGGCTACGGAAAGAGACAACATATTCCGCAAATGATTATGGCAGGAGGTTCTGTCGATGATGTTTTTGTGATTGTACTCTTTACCGTTTTTACAGGTATTGCAGCAGGAGGAGGCGTAACGGCGCAAGACTTTCTTCAAATTCCAGTAGCCATTGTTATGGGACTGTTGGGTGGTGTAACATCGGGGTGGTTGCTTTCAGTTTACTTCAAGCGTTACCATTTGCGAGACTCTGTTAAGGTGATGATTATTCTAAGTATCTCTTTCTTATTGGTTTCTTTAGAACACCTGCTTCAAGGTATTGTTGCTTTTTCGGGCCTTTTGGCTGTAATGAGTCTTGGTGCTGTTATTCTATTAACTTATCAAGCATTAGCAGTGCGCCTATCAGCAAAGTTTTCTAAGTTGTGGGTAGCGGCAGAGGTACTTCTTTTTGTACTTGTTGGTGCAACGGTAGATATGCAGTATGTTGCAGCTTCGGGGCTTGCTATGGTTGTAGTTATATTGGGTACGCTTTGTTTTAGGATGTTAGGCGTATATGTTAGTGTAATCGGAACTGATTTGAATATGAAAGAACGACTATTTTGTATGATTGCCTATCTGCCAAAGGCAACTGTTCAAGCTGCTATTGGAGGAATTCCACTTGCTATGGGACTTCCTTGTGGCGATATGGTATTGAGTGTGGCGGTATTAGCTATTCTGATTACTGCGCCTTTGGGAGCGTTGGGAATTGATAAAAGTTATAAGCTTTTATTGAATAAAGAGCTTTAAGGTAGGCACTAAATTGGGGGTAGCGCAGCAACCCCCCTAGGGTTTTTTTTCATTTTCTCTATCACTCTATCACTAGCTTTATGCAATCGATTGTTTGTCAGTGATATATGATTATTTTATTAATATTTCTCTATCACTTTACTATCACTTCTCTATCACTCCTCTATCACTTTTTTTATTTGATAAATACAAAAGAGTCAATGCTGATCCGTACGTATATACTTGTTTAATTTCCTATTAAATAAAGGGATTCAGATGCTTGGATGTAATAAATTAAGCGTCTGTGTTTTTTGAAACACATAGGTGTGTATAGTTTCTGACACCCGGGTGACAACCCACCTAACACCCGGGTGTCAACGCGCTGAGACCCGGGTGTCACGCCATGTCACACCCGGGTCTCAGAAAGATTACTATATCATGTAAGTAAAATTAGCAATTATGTATTGCAAGTTTTACTTTCGTCTTCTTGATTTTTTACTTTTGTTTGCCTGTTTGCGCTTATTCATCTTACGGTAAATAAATGTAACAAGTAGCAGTGAAAATACACCAATAATAAGGAATAAGGTACCCGAACCAAGGCTATCACCCTTTACACGGCTCCACATATCGAGTACACGATCCGTATCAGGACCGAAATCACGAATCATAGCACAACGCTCTACCACTTTTTTTCCTGGATAGATGATTGGGTTTACGTGAACACTGTCGGCATCAGCGCCGAAAAAGTAGCTAAGATCTACCGTTTCAGTGAATGTAGAGTCAGTGTATGCTGCCAAAATTTCGGGTGATGCAATAGCACTAACATACCCATTCTCTTTCATATTGCGTAAGGCAATGTCTGGACGACACATAAAGTTTACAAAGTAGCTAGCAGCCTTTGTGTTACGTGCATATTTAGGAATAGCCCAACCGTCGTACCAAATATTACTTCCCTCTATCGGAACTAAATAATCGAGCTTAACACCTACCGCAGCCGCTTCTTCTTGTGCCCACACAGCATCGCCACTCCATGTTAGGTTGAGCCATGCTTTTTTCTGTGTCATCATCTCTTTTCCGAAGTCTGTTTCCCATCCTACGATGTTTGGTTTCAGTCTTTTCAGGTACGCTTCGGCCGTTTGAATGCTTGCTTCTGTGTTTGTATTCATCAGTTGCTCAACGGTAACGGTTCCATCTGCTAAGTTTTTAGCATTGGCATATATCGTTGCCGTACCGTATGCATCACGGTAAGCATCTTTCATTAGTAGCTTTTGAGCAAACTTAGGATTCCAAAGGCACTCCCACGATTGAACATCTTTTTTGTCGACAAATTCTGTGTTATACAAAATACCTGCCGTACCCCACATATATCCCACCATGTAATCGGCAGCAGCTCTGTTTGGTTGGCTTAATTTATTGAGTTGATTGTCTATAAATGGTGATTGATTTTGGATGTAGTTTTGTGTTTTGCCAAAATCTTTATTGAGCGGAAGCAACAAACCTTGCTTCAACATACGCTCAAGGATATACTCTGATGGGCATATAAGGTCGAAATCTTCGTGTCCACGCTCAATCTTTGTAAGCATGATTTCGTTGATGTCGAATGTTTGATAGATTACGCGAATATCTTCGCCAGTCTCTTTTTTATACCATGCTTCGAAGTCTGTAATTACATCTTTACCAATATAATCTGCCCAGTTATATACTTTAAGAACTTTCATTCGCGACTCTTCATCTTTTTCGCAAGAGGAGAAGAGGGTAACAGATAACATCAAAAGAAGTGTAACCAATAAGCTATTTTTCATTACTATGATTTTGTTTTGTGTGCGTTTTGGGCACGTTTATTTATAACTAATAATAGGATAAGAACAACGATAAAGATAATCGCAGAGAGTGGACGAAGCTCTGGCGTAAGTCCTCCCTTGCGTGCATCGGCATATATAAAGGTCGATAGTGTTTCTAACCCTTCGTTTCCGATAGTGAATATGGTAACAGCAAAATCGTCTATCGAGAGCGTAAACGCTAAAATAAAACCACTAAGCATACCCGATTTGATTTCTGGAAAAATTACTTTGTAAAGTGCCTGTATAGGTGTAGCGCCTAAATCGAGTGCCGCTTCGTAGATATTCGAATTCATCTGCCTCAGTCGTGGCAACACACTCAGTACCACGTAGGGCGTACAAAATGTGATGTGCGCTAAGATTACCGTTACATACCCTTGCGAAATTCCTAAACTGATAAACAGCAAAAAGAGGGATATACCTGTAATAATATCGGGATTAAGCATCGGGATATTATTTACAAAGTTAATCGCATTGCGTGTGCGTATCTTTAGATTAAAGATGCCTATCGCAGCAATACTCCCCAGCAAGGTAGATACAGAAGCTGCAATAAAAGCGATCAAGAATGTATTCCCAATAGCATTTACAAGTGAATTTTTAACGCCACCCGAAAGTAGCGACGTATAAAGTTTGGTCGAGAACCCTGTCCAGTTACCTAATACCTTTGCTTCGGTAAACGAAAATACAATGATAATTAATATCGGTGCATAAAGGAGCATTAAGAGTAGCCACAGATAGCCACGTGAAAGTATTTTCTGCATCATATGATACCCCCTCCTTCGTTTTGTGAGCTTTCGTCGTTACCCGTAAAGAGACTTGTGATGGCAATAAGCAGCAACATAATGAGCGAAAGTGCTGCACCATAGTTCCACATACCGTTATTGATATTCTCTTGAATGGTTGTACCAAAGAGTTTGATGTTGTTCATCGTAAGCAGTTCGGCAATCGCAAATGTAGATATGGTAGGCATAAAAACCATCATTATGCCACTAACAACCCCTGGCATAGAGAGTGGTAGCACGGTTTTGGTAAATACCTGAAACGGATTTGCCCCTAAGTCTTGTGTCGCTTCGATCAGGTTTTGGTCCATCTTCTGCAGCGTATTGTATATCGGGTATATCATAAAAGGCAAGAAATTATATACCATACCAAATACAAGCGCATTCTCGCCGAGTGGAATTTTTAAGAAGTCGAACAGCGCAACGGTCGCCAAGGTGCGTACTAAAATATTGATCCACATCGGTAGGATAAACAAAAGTACCATAGCGTGCGATTTGTTAAAGGTCGGATTACTCAGTATATAAGCTGCTGGATAGCCCAATAGTAGACAAATAAGCGTTGTAATCACGGCAATACCAATGGAGTAAATAAACGTATTTATTGCCTCTGGATGCGATATGAATTTAGCGAAATTGTCCAGTGTAAAGTTGCTGCTACTATCTGTAAAGGCAAATATGGCAATTAATATAAGTGGCAGTACAACAAATACTGCCAAGAAAACGACGTAAGGAATTACCCAATTCCTCCGTTTTTCTAAATGTTGAGCTATTTTATTTATCATTTTACTTCTTTGATGACTAAGGAATTACACGAATACTACCAGGGTCGATGGTGATACCAATACGATCTCCATCATCCCACACGTCTGTTGTATCTACAAATATATCTTCGTCCCAATCGGTTAAGATTGTTAGGTGGTAATGGTCTCCTTTATACAGGATAAATTTCACAACACCTGTTAAAGCGCCCTCCTCTTCGTTATCTTGAAGAATAACGTGCTTGAACGACACCTCTACTTGTACTTCTGCACCAGCCTCGATGTTTGGGGTTTCGTTACATTCGAACGTTGTGCCAAGAAATTCTACATGTGTACTGTCGATCATCTTAGCATCGAAGGTATTGCACACGCGCTCTTTCTTCATTACATGAATATCGAACGGTTTGATAAGCAGTCCAACTTGGTGGTCGACAGGGAATGTATGATAGTCTTGTACCATAAATTCGTATCCATTTGCTGTTTCGATCATCATCTCGTAGTGAACACCTTTAAAGATCGAAGATGTTACCGTACCCGTTAGCATAGCTGCATCGGATGGCTCGAAGATGTAGATATCTTCGGGTCTAATAACGATGTCTACGGGTGTGTTTTCGCCGAAACCTTTGTCTACACAGTCGAATGCTGTACCTGCAAAAGATACTTTTTTATCTTGGATCATTGTACCATTCAGTAGGTTACTTTCGCCAATAAAGTCTGCAACAAAAGAGTTGATAGGTTCGTTATATATATCTATAGGGGTGCCAATTTGTTGTATGCGTCCTTCGCTCATTACTACGATGGTATCGCTTAGTGTAAGCGCCTCTTCTTGGTCGTGTGTTACATATACAAAGGAGATACCCAGTGTTTTGTGCATCTCTTTAAGCTCCATCTGCATATCTTTACGCATTTTGAGGTCTAGTGCTGCCAATGGTTCGTCAAGTAGCAGTACTTCGGGTTCGTTTACGATGGCGCGGGCAATGGCTACACGCTGTTGCTGACCACCCGAAAGGGTGTCTACATCACGGTCTTCATAGTCCGTCATGCCTACCATTTTAAGTGCTTGTGTTACTTTCTTCTCAATCAGCTCTTTGGCTAATTTCTTTAGTTTCAACCCAAATGCAATGTTGTTGTACACATTCAAATGAGGAAACAGTGCGTACTTCTGAAACACAGTGTTTACTAAACGTTTATGAGGAGGTGTTTGGGTAACCTCTTCTCCCGCAATTTCAATTGTACCTTCTGATGGGGTTTGGAACCCTGCAATCAGACGTAATAATGTTGTTTTACCGCATCCAGACGGTCCAAGAATGGTTACAAACTCACCCTTTTTTACATATAAGTTTATATCATCTAGCACTACTTTGCTTCCAAAATTCTTAGAAACCCCCTTCACACTAATGATATAATCGGATTTTTGCATACGCTACTCCCCTAAGCTATCAATTAAACATCATATTAAACCCACACCTTTTCTTTACATTTAAAGAAAAACGATACAAAGGTACGCACTTATGTTCATTACTCAAAGGATAAAATATAAACTAAATAAAAAAAACAGCCGGGTGGGGCTGTTTTATCTGTTTCAAGAAAGCTTATGTATTAATTCACCTGCTCTATTGCCATGGGCATATCCAATGTAGCCTCATCTTCGTTCAATACAGAACCTGCAAATAACCACCACAATAGCAGTACGGCTGCTATTATTACGCCTAAAACTAACCATTTATTGCTTTTTTTCTCTTTCATAATTTGAGTGTTATATTTATACTATAACAACCGAATAGGTAAAAGTATGATGAGATGGGTTACTTTTTTTTGCGCAACTGTCCTTCTAGCAGTTCGTACGTTGTTTCTGTATCTAATAAGAAACGCAGGATAGTGATGTTTTTGTTTGTCGAAAAAGGAAGTTGGTTCACAATCTCTTTTTCATCTTGCCACGTTGTTGTTAGGAGCTTTTCCAATGCTTCGTTTACGGAAACAATTTGATGGTGCACCAATCCAAGGTGGTTTTTGGCTAGGCAAACATCGCACGAACCACAGTTTTGCGACTTTGTTTCGCCAAAATAGTGGAGCAATACCCGGCTTCGGCAGGCTTGATGATTGGTTAGGTAGTGTACCATTTTATCCAATTTGTTCGAGGCGCGCTCTTTTCGCTCTTCGTATGCAATGCGTGGGATGGTTAAGTATCTAAGCTCCTCGCGCGTACGTGTATATATAATGAGGGGAGTCTTTTTCTTTGGTATGTAATGTAGTAGTCTGCGTTTAGATAGTCTACTCAATCGGTCAAACACATCTGTTGCAGTTGTTTGTATTCGGGTAGCAAGTAACGATTCATTAATAAATACAGGATCAGCAAAAAGTCCAGTGTACGAACGGAGTAGTATTTGAATCAGTTCGTCTGTCTTTTTATCCTCCTGTTTATATTGATAAAGTGAATCTTTCGTGCAGGTGAACATCACGCGTGAAGCACTCTCTACCTCTTCGGTATAGGTGATATACCCTGCAAGGTCTAACAACTTGAGCGCATGGTGTGTGGGTATGATAGCGAACTTAAAGTTTTGGCAAAATAATCCTAAGTCAAAGTCGTGTACGGTATCCATCCCAAAGCCTACAGCAATTTGATAGAAGTTACCCAATGCATCGTATACCCGTTCGATAAAAGTTCGTTCGGGAAATTCGTCGGTAAGTTTCTTTTTCAGTGTGCGCAGATCCGATTTGC
>CAMQTD010000128.1 GCA_947036995.1 uncultured Parabacteroides sp. | reverse complement strand
TGACAGCTGTCATTCGATCAAATGACAGCTGTCAAGAGGTTAAATTGTGGGGCTTTTGGATTAAATAGTATTATGGAAGTGTATAGTTCTTAATACTGAAAAACTAAATTACGAACTCCTCCCTTTGCTTTAATCTTAAGGTATCCACTTGTTTCGCCTTTGATTGGAATAATTTTACATGCCGTAGCTGGAGATACTTTAACACCAGCAAGGTTGAACGTTTTGATGTTTGGAATGTAGATTAGTGTAGCGCTTTTGGATGCACTGTTTTCATTCCATGTACAAGTGAATGTACGCTTTGCAAAATCATTCTTATAAGTTTTCAACATGCCGTTGGTGCGCATCGGGTAGGGGCGAGCAAGTACATAAAAGTAATCTTGCTTATTGATATGACCCCAATAGGTCCAGTAGCTTTGTCCGGCTAAATTCGCCTCCATCATAGATACGATGTGTTGAGCAGGTTTGCTGTAGTTGATCTTTTCGGAATAGAATGCACCCCATTCTCCTACGATTGTGGGCATGTTCTTCTCTTTTCCCATCTTAAAGAGTTGGTCAAAGATATATGCTACACGCTTATCTCCAGGATTTTTAGCTTCGTCGGTATCTACAGTCAAATCGTATCCATGCGGAGCGTAGGCACATAGGCGGTCTACGTTGCCCGATGCATCTGTAGGGGTTTTGAATCGGCTGGCAATTCCTAGGTTACAGAAGTAGTTGTGCTCTAAGAAGATGATCTGTTTCTTATTAACTGATCTGATTGCATCGCGTGTTTTTTGGTAGAAAGGTGTTAGTACCTCTACTTCAAATTTATCTACGATTGGGGTAGCAGGAATAAGAAGTGCGTCATAACGTGCGCTGTTATTCAGTGTGGCTAGGAGTTTGTTACGCGCTTCGTCGTTACTAAACATTGCCATGAGTTGGGCAGGGTCTACTGTTTTACCCTCTGCTTGATAGAGTCCGAGGGCATAGCCTTCTAGTAGTTTGGGGAATACTTCGTTTACGGGAGAGCCCATAAATGGCTCGTTCATAACATCAAAACCGGCTACGGATGGGGAGTCTTTGTAACGTTCTGCTACTACTTTCCATACGTTGATGTAATGGTCTTGAATACCTACACCGTCGGAGGCTGGTTTGTTTGCCCAAAAGTTATCAAACGACTTCTTAACAGCTTCACTTATAATATAAGCTTCGCTCCATACAGCACCTGTTTGATGTGGAAGTCCTTCGTCTAAGGTAGCCCAATCGGGTGCGCCGTTGCCAAATTTTCGTCCATAAAGGTCTTGGTGCATATCGAGCATAAGCCATATGCCAGCCTCTTTTGCCCAAGCAACGCGCTTATCTATCTCACGTAGGTAGGCTTCGTTTATTACACCTGGCTCAGGCTCTAAGCCATCCCAATGGATTCCGTAACGTACAAAGTTAAATCCCCATGCTTTGAATTGCTTGAATAGTTCTTTATCGTTTGCATCTAAATACTTCTGCTCAGGGTTTTTGTTGACATGGTTTATTCCGTTTAGGATAACAGTTCTTCCGTCTTGATCTACAAAATGAGTCCCTTTTATAGCGAGATATTCAGCTGAGTTTTGTGCTGTGGAGGTAGCGAGCGTAAAGCAGCTGCATATTGCTATGCAGGCTAAACGTGTGAATGCTTTAAGTTTCATATTTACTTTACTATTAGGTCTAGTTTTATTTCTTTTTCAATGTATGCGTTAATTCAACTGTAATTTCGCTTCCATCAAAAGAGGCTTTCGCTTGGATAACGTTTTTCGTTTTAGGCGTCCATGTAACTAATATATCAGAACCATCTACATAGAGAGAAATTTCTTTTTTCTCTTTTTTCTGAGTAACCTTAACGGGGTCTAACGTGTTACCACTAATTGTGATTGTAGCATAAAGGATTTCGCCTTTTTTACTAAATACGATCTCTCCACTCTCGTATCCATAAGGAGCATCAACTGCTTTATAACTCCATTTTTCACCACTGTTTTGTGCCGAAATTGTTGTACTTGCAAGTAATAAAAAGAATAAACTGATAGTAACTTTCAACATTGTTTTCATAACATAATAATTTTATAGTTTTACGATAATGCAAATCTATGCGGCTCAGAGGTAGTTTCCAAGCCGATTGGGGTGATTGGGATAGATGGTATGGTATATGTGGTGGATGGTTAGATATAGTAATGCTTTAAATATAAGATTCCATTATAAATAAAAAACGCTCCCCAAGTGTGCTGCCTTACGGCAAGCCTGGGGAGCTTATTATCTTAAGTTGTTGAACTATCTTCTTTCAGTATACTGCAAAGATAAGTCTTTAATTTTACTTGCAAAATATTTTTAGTTTATTTATTTCCACAAATCTTGAGTTTCCCATTCTTGTGGAAATCCCATATATCCAATATTTATATTTGGATATTCTTTTAGTAAATCTTTCAATCTACTGTTTAACGAATTTGTAGGGTTGATTGTTTGTAATAGATAGTTAATCATGCAAAGAAAATAGTAGACTCTAGATCTTTGTATTGTATTGGGGTTGTCAACCCAGTTCTTTAAAGGTTTTAATAATTTCATAGGAACAATGTTAAGTTCTCTGTTCCATAATCGAGAATGATGGGCACAGATATTACGTACATAATTAATCGTATGCATCCATGAGCAAAATACGGATGAATTTTTAAATCCGAAATACAAAGCAATATCTTTTAAGTCCTTTTCATTTTTCAAGCTTTCACAAATCACTGATAGATGATTAAAGTATAAAATCTCAACACTCATCCAACAAGGTGGATTCTGAGGTGAGTTATACGTCTTTTTATAATGCTTGATAAATACCTCCGCTCCATTACTTTTGAGTTGTTTGGCAAGATGTTCTTGTATATTTGAAAAGACATCTATTGAAAATAGTAATTTATTGTTTTTTCGGTCTTTTTTCTCAATGATATTAAATAGAGCAGGGTTGTCTTGCCAATGAGAGCCATATTTTAAGCTCAGTTGGTAAATGAGTTGTGTTCTAAATCCGACCTCAATTCGTTCTATAGCATCAAATATGAGTAAACGGAGCTTTCTGTCGAAAACATATAGGTTATAAATATCATCCCATGTTGTACCAGTTGCAAACTTTTCATTTTCAATCACTTTATTAGGTTTGAAAGGAAGCATATAGCCACTGAGCCTATAGTAACTGATATTAGATAGAAGGCGATCGACTCGCTGTCTGTCTGCTATGATTAATCCTCGTTTTTCGAGTAATTTAATTTGTTTTTCAAATGTGAGTGCGGGTTTACTATAGTTTTTCATCTTTACTGCTCTAAAATAATTACAAAGGTAATCTAATTTTCTCAGATGATAGTGCCTTCTTTTTATTGATCTGGTTTTTAAGTTAAGTAGGATAAATGGTTAGATACAACAAAGCGAAAGCGCGCTACGATTAACTATTTTCGTAGAATGCTTTCGCTTTGAATTATATATTGCTGAGATAGCTGTAGCTTAGAAGCTAGGTTTTATCAATGTGCTTCGAGCCAATTAAAGCCTTCGCCACAATCTGCAATCAGTGGAACTTGCATTTTGTATGCTGCTTGCATCTCATCTATTACGATTTGCTTAACCAATGCTTCTTCGTTTTTGTATACGTTGAAGTTCAATTCATCATGTACTTGCAGAATCATGCGGCTACGTAATTTTTCTTCTTTAAAACGTTTGAAGATGTTTACCATCGCTACCTTTATAATATCTGCTGCACTGCCTTGGATAGGTGCGTTGATGGCGTTGCGTTCGGCATACCCTCTAACGATACCATTGTTTGAGTTGATATCTGCTAAGAAGCGTTTGCGGTTGAAGATTGTCTCTACATATCCGTTCACTTTAGCTAAGGCGATACATTCGTCCATATACTCTTTGACACGTGGATAGGTGCGGAAGTAACCATCAATAAGTTCTTTCGCTTCGGCACGTGGGATGTTTAGACGTTCGGACAGACCAAATACTGAGATACCGTATATAATACCAAAGTTTGCCGTCTTTGCCTTGCTACGCATTTCGCGTGTAACCTCTTCGAGTGGCACATTATATATCTTTGCAGCTGTTGCAGCGTGAATATCTTCGCTCGAGTTGAATGCTTCTACCATATTGGCATCTCCACTGAGGTGTGCCATGATGCGAAGTTCTATCTGCGAGTAGTCGGCAGAAAAGAAGATACAATCCGTATTATCTGCCGTAAAGGCTTTGCGGATACCTCTTCCTGCTTCATCTCGGATCGGGATGTTTTGCATATTCGGGTTGGTAGAACTTAATCGACCTGTCGAAGTTACTGTTTGATTGAACGAAGAGTGGATCTTGCCCGTTGTTGCATTAATCAATAATGGCAATGCGTTGATATATGTACTCAACAGTTTTTTGATACCGCGATAGGTTAGTAACTTCTCTACGATTGGATGTTTGGTGCGGAACTTCTCTAACACCTCTTCGCTGGTAACATAGCTACCTGTCTTTGTCTTTTTCGGTTTGTCGGCAATCTTTAATTGCTCGAAGAATACTTCGCCCACCTGTTTGGGTGAGTTTACATTAAACTCGCAACCTGCCAATTCGAAGATTTCGGCTTCTAAAGCAATGAGCTGTTCGGTCATCTGTACGGACGACTCTTTAAGTGCTGCCGTATCTAACATTACACCCGAAAGTTCCATCTCTGCCAATACATATACGAGTGGCATTTCGATGGAGTAGAAGAGGGGCTCTAGGTTTTCTTTCTTAAGCTCAGGCTCAAAAAAGTTTTTTAGTTTGAGCGTGATGTCTGCATCTTCTGCTGCATAGGTGCAAACTTTCTCAATTGGCACATCGCGCATGCTTCCTTGATTTTTCCCTTTGCTACCGATTAGCTCTTCGATCGGGATTGGTTTGTAGTGCAGATAAGTTTCGGCAAGATAGTCCATGCCGTGACGTAATTCAGGATTCAAAAGGTAGTGCGCAATCATGGTGTCGAAAAGTGGACCAGCCACTTCAACATCATACTTGCGAAGTACCATCATATCGAATTTAATATTTTGTCCGATCTTCTGCGTTTCGGCATTTTCGAGTACCGCTTTAAATTCCGTAACGATTTCCTTCGCTTCGGTTTGGTCTGCTGGCACTGGTACGTAATATGCTTCGTTTTCGACAAAGGCAAACGACATGCCTACTAAATGTGCAGTGATTGGATTAATGCCATCTGTTTCCGTGTCAAAAGCGAAAAAAGTTTGAGTAGCTAAAAGGGCTATAAATTCGGCTCTTTTTGCCTCTGTATCAATAAGATGATATTTGTTTACGGTGCTTTTAAACTCCGCTACAGTCGAATATTCTGGAGTAACTGTGTCATTGCCCGCAAATAAGTCGAACAAATCACCTTGAACAGGTCCTTTTTTCGCTTTGACAGCTACTGCCTCTTTCTTTTTCGGTTCGGCGGTAAGTTTGTTAATAAAGGCTTTTAGTTCTAAGTCGGTGAATAGTTCGGTTAGTGCTTCGACGTTGCTTCCTTCGCGCAAACAATCTTTTGCGTTAAAGGTGATCGGCACATCAATTTTAATTGTAGCCAAGAATTTTGAGAATGCAATTTGCTCTTTGTTCTCTTCTACCTTTTTCTTGAGTGCACCTTTAAGTTGATCGGTATTCTCTAAAAGATTGTCGATGCTTCCAAATTGAGAGATTAATGTTGTAGCCGTTTTCGGTCCAACGCCTGGGCAACCTGGAATATTATCCGAGGCATCTCCCATCAATCCCAATAGGTCTATTATTTGTGCCGTGGTAGATACGCCAAACTTTTCGTGTATCTCTGCTGGACCTAATGTGTCGAAGCCTCCACCAAAACGGGGGCGATACATAAATACATGGTCGGTTACTAGCTGTCCATAGTCTTTGTCGGGTGTCATCATGTAGACATCGAAACCCTCTTTTTCGGCTTGTCCGGCAATTGTACCGATTACGTCGTCTGCCTCATAACGGGGCACTTCGAGTATTGGGATATTATATGCCTTGATAATTGCTTTGATAATTGGCACGGATTGGCGAATTACTTCGGGCGTTTCTTCACGTTGCGACTTATATTTTTCGTATACTTCGTGTCTGAACGTAGGGCCCGAGGGATCAAATGCAACTGCAATATGCGTTGGGTTCTCCTTCTTCAACACCTCTTCGAGTGAGTTCACAAAACCGAAAATAGCCGAAGTATTTACTCCTTTAGAGTTAATTCGGGGCGACTTGATAAAGGCATAGTAAGAGCGATATATCAGTGCATAAGCATCAATAAGAAATAGTTTCATCGTTTTAACACGTTTTTGAGGGATAAACTTTTCGTAAATGTACGAAAAAATGTGCTTAATCATAAGTTTTTCTTACTTTTGCATATCTTTCGTCAAGTTAATACATGAATATCAAGAATAAAATAGAAGAATCCGTTGCCGAGGAGCTTAAATGCTTTAATGATGAGTTTGCTGATGCACTAAAAAGTGACACCAGAAGGCTACAGGCAGCTATAGACCATATCCATCAATCGTCAGGCAAACATATACGTCCGCTATTGTTGCTACTCACTGCTAAGGCTTGTGGGGCAGTAACTGAGCACAGTATAAACGCTGCCGTATTCCTCGAATTGCTGCACACAGCTACGTTGATACATGATGATGTAGTAGATGAAACAAAGCAGCGTAGAGGTGTTCCCTCACTGAATGCCGTATTCGACAATCGTATTTCGGTACTTGTGGGCGATTATGTGTTATCTACCGCTCTTATCCGTTCCATTCAAACGCGTGATCTACGCATTATCGCAATCGTTTCTGCTTTGGGTAGAGACTTAGCCGATGGGGAGATTAAGCAGCTAGAGACTGCCGAAGAGTCGATCCTCGACGAGGCTTGTTACCTACAAGTAATCAAGAAGAAGACAGCCATGCTACTCTCTGCCTGTACCGAAGTGGGAGCAATCACATCTGCTGCCTCTGACGATGTAGTTGAGATTTGCAGAAGCTTTGGAGAGTATTTAGGATATGCTTTTCAAATCAAAGATGATATTTTTGACTACTACTTCGACGCTAATATCGGCAAACCTACGGGTAATGATATTCGTGAAGGAAAGGTTACGCTACCACTACTATATGCATTGAAGCATAGTAAATCTGAAGAAACAGATGCGCTATTACAAATTATACTAAACAAAGATTTCACAGCAACGAACATAGACCGTCTCATTGCTTTTGCTAAAGCAGAGGGAGGTATCGAGTATGCCACGCAGAAGATGCAATACTACCACGACAAAGCGATTGCCTGCCTAGAGCAACTGCCAATGTCTGATGCACGCGAGGCGCTTAAGTTGTTGTTTGAATATGTAATTATACGGAAGAAATAGGAGTGAG
>CAMQTD010000127.1 GCA_947036995.1 uncultured Parabacteroides sp. | reverse complement strand
TGATCTGGTTTTTGGGTTATTTCCCACGTCAACCACATCTTACACCACTCGAGCAACAACAAAACTCGTATATTGGGAAGATTGGACAAACGATCCAACCCGTACTAGCTCCACTTGGATTTGATTGGAAAATCAGTGTAAGTTTGGTTACAGGTATGGCAGCAAAAGAGGTTGTTGTAAGTACATTGAGTGTGCTTTACACAGGAGAGGAAGAGGATACACAAGCACTTCAAAAACGTTTGATCGACGATAAAGATGCAGCCGGTAATGCGGTAATAACACCGCTTGTAGCTTTAAGTTTGTTGCTTTTTGTGTTGATCTATTTTCCTTGTTTAGCAACAATAGCGGCGATCATAAATGAATCTAAATCGTGGAAGTGGGGTGCATTTGTCATATTTTACACGACTACACTCGCTTGGCTTGTTTCATTTACCGTGTATCAATCAGGATTATTGATTTTAAACTTTATAAAATAAAACGTCTATGTGGCAAGATATAGCAGTAGGCATTGTGGGTGTTTTGGTTTGTATATATCTTCTTTGGAAGGTATATGCTTTTATAATGAAACCGCCGCAAGCGGGTGATAAATGTTCGGGCTGTACAGGTTGTGCGCTCAAAGATGAACTCAAGGCAACTAAAACGTGCCCATCCGCTCAAGATAGCATACATTCGGGTAAAAATATAAGCAAGGAATGATGCTTTTGTTTAAATTATTACATACATTTGTCTAAAACAGTGAAAGATATGATTAAGATAGGAGAATATAATACTCTTAGAGTAGTAAAAGATTTAGATTTCGGACTTTATTTGGATGGTGGTAGTGAAGGTGAAATCCTTTTACCAGCGCGTTATGTGCCTAAAAATGCGAAGCCTGGAGACGAGCTTGAAGTGTTTTTATACAGAGATAACGAAGGTAGATTGATTACAACCACAGTTAGACCATTTGCTACTGTTGGCGAATTTGCCTTTATGGAGGTGCGTTCGGTATCGAATGCTGGAGCCTTTTTAGATTGGGGTTTGATGAAGGATCTTTTGGTTCCTTACCGCGAGCAGAAAGCGTCGATGGAAGAGGGTCGTTGGTATTTAGTATATATCTACTTAGACGACGAAAGTTCTCGTATCGTAGCCTCGGCACGTATCAATAAGTTCTTAGATAATGTAATCCCTGAATATGAATACAACCAAGAGGTAGATTTAATCGTAGCAGACGAAACAGATTTAGGCTTTAAGGTGATTGTAGATAACAAACATTGGGGGCTACTTTACCACAGCGAAATATTCCGCGTATTGGCTAAAGGAGATAAACTAAAGGGATATGTGAAAGAGGTGCGTGAAGATGATAAGATCGATGTTAGTTTGCAAAAACTGGGCTATATTAAGATTGATGGTATCTCTCAAAACATCTTAAATGTATTGAACCAAAATGGCGGTTTCATGGATGTACACGATAAAAGTGATGCAGGTGAGATTTATGCTCTCTTTGGTTGTAGCAAAAAGAGTTTCAAAAAGGCAATTGGCTCACTCTACAAAGATAAGTACATCACATTAGAACCAAATGGTATTCGTATCAAACCTGAAGAGGTGGACGAAGCAGCAGAATAAATTTAAGTTATATCCTCCGATAAAATAATTATTTTGTCGGAGGATATAATCAGATATTAGTGACCGTTTTTTAATATAAACCACAAACGCTAACCACACATGAATAAATTTACACACCTAAGTTATTTTATATTTTCGCTCCTCTTATTATCCTGTACCACTAAAACAACACAGACTAGCGATAAGGAAATACATGTTATAGACTTCAAAAAGGAGTATATGACAAATTATGATAAAGTCAAATTAGTAGATAGTACGCAGTTAATTTGTTTACAAGAAGATGCGGATAAAGATTTGATGATAAAAAGAATTAGTAAAATAAGCATGAAAAACGATCTTATTTATATACGTGATTCTAGGATTCGTAAGGACAGATTGATTGTATTCGACAATAAAGGCAATGCGCTCAATCAAATTGGATCTAGGGGGCAAGGACCAGGAGAGTATTTAAATATAACCGATTTCTATGTAGCAGCGTCCAACGATGTGTATATATATGATGGGCGTAACGATAAAGTATTCTTATATGATAAGAATAATAAATTTATTAAAGATTTCAAAGTGAATTTTGAGGCAGAAAAATTTGTGGCACTCAATAATAATAAGTTTTTATTTTCACTTGCCCCATATAATGAGGGTGAGTTTAAGGATAAATTGATTGCAATTACAGACAAGAATTTCAATATAATCAGTACTATGTTTGAGTTTGATGAAAATGTAGACGAGAATTGGGTATTTCCTTATCAGTTAATCGAATACGATGATAAGATTATCTACAATAGACCAATATCTAATAACATATATACATTCACGAAAGACGGAATAGCTGATAAAATTATTCCATTTGATTTTGGCACCCTCAATTTGCAACCAAATAAACTAAAAGACATAGAGAAACTATTGGAATCAGATGATAGTTATTGTTATATTGCAGCAACTCCAATTTTAATAAACAACACGCTTTTAAGTGTAATCAATAACGAAGATGAGCTATTTACCTGTGTATATAATATAAAGAGTAAAACTACACACTTAAATAGCATCTCTAACTATTCAGTTAGCACGCTCAATTTACCCTTTACAATAACTGAGCATGGCAAAGTTGTCTCTTACTTTAATGCAGATATGTATCCCAATTATGAAGACGATAAACAGATACCAGCATCAATGAAGAAAGAAATTGCAGAAGGTGCTACTGTTGTATGTTTATACAATATAAATAACTCCTTTGTGGATTAAATAAAGAAGATGGCGTATCAATTAAGTACTTACAGCACCTAATTGATACGCCATCTTCTTAGCTATTGAAACGAATCTTTATCTCTATCTATACCCTATTTACTCGAATATCTTTCTTGTCCATATAATTAGGAAATTTAAAGCTCGGCATTCCCAAAGCCATTCCAGCATGTATTGTGCCGTTGATTCCTAATTGCTTCGCTAAACTATTTTTCCCCTCTTGTGTCATCGCTGCCGATACAAAACCTGTATAGAACTGGCTAACACCTAAACTTTCTGCCATCAATGATGCATTTTGATAAGCTAAGTTTGAATCTTGACAACCAAAACGATTTGCCGTAGGCGTATGTATAAATAGGACAGCCTTTGCTCCACGAAGAATAAGGTCATTACCCTTTTTGCGCTCATTAATCAAGTGATAAAAGTTAGGAAGGAGTTTGTATACCTTACCTAAGAAAGGCTTTAAGATCTGTTTAATGATCGGTAATGTTAGTTTGTTCGCAATTGATGCAAATACACCAATCGTAAAGTTTGTAATTAGATCCAGCTTTTCGGGAGAGGTTACGATTGTAAATTCGACCTCTTGTAAGTTACTGGCTGTAGGCGCAAGATGTGCAGCGTGTAAGATTTGTTCTAAGTATGCAGCTGGAATATCTTTTTTAGAGAAGGCTCTATTAGATCTTCGAGTTTGGCAAAGCAATAAAACTTGGTCAGGCGTAGGCAGCTGACTATAGTCTATGGCATGAATTTTATCTTTAGGAAATGCCGTGTGAAGAACAGATTCGGTAGGGCAAACTGCAACACAATGACCACAGGCGATACAACTCTCTATATTGATTAATGTTATATCAGCAGTTTTATTTTCTTGCTTGAATATTTCGGTAGGGCATACCTGCACACACTTTCCACAACGTATACAGCTTGCATTTTCAATGCTAATTTGGTTCATATTTCATTATTATTGATAAGTCGCGTAAAAATACATTAGTTTATTGATAAAACGATTATCTTTAGCTCATAATTTAATAATTAACAGATAACACACGTTTATGACTAGAAAAACAATCCGCTTAACGCTCTGTGCATTCGCCAGTGCATTGATGGTATTCCCATCAGCAGCTCAAAGTAAGAAAGAGAAATTTATTGATGCTCAATTCAAAATTGCTGAACAGCACTTAACAAATCAAACAGATAATTATCCAGAGGCTATACCTTCGAGATACCCGCGCACAACAAAGAATGGTAAGATTGTAGCAACGAACCTTAGGGATTGGACAGAAGGATTCTTTCCTGGTTGTTTATGGTATATCTACGAAGCAAACAAAGAGCAAAAGTGGGAAGAGTTAGCATTGAAATGGACGCTTCCGATGGAGAAACTTCAATATCTTAAATCGCACCATGATATTGGCTTTTTGATGTATTGTAGCTACGGTAATGCGTATCGATTAACAAAGAATGAAGCGTATAAGGATATTTTAGTACAATCGGCTAAATCACTTTGCACACGCTTTAGTGAAACTACGGGATGTATTAAATCGTGGAATTACCGTGAGTCGTGGGATAAAAAGCATAAATGGTTCTACCCAGTTATCATCGATAATATGATGAATCTTGAATTGCTTTATTTTGCCTCAGAGGTAACAGGAGATCCTACGTACGCTGATATTGCAACTAAGCATGCGGATACAACAATGAAAAATCAATTCAGAGATGATTATAGTAACTACCATGTTGTAAATTATGTACCTGAAACAGGTGAAGTTGAGCATAGAGGTACATGTCAGGGTTATGCAGATAATTCAGCATGGTCTCGCGGACAAGCTTGGGCTATCTACGGTTACACAATGGTGTATCGCATGACTAAAGATGAGAAATACTTAGATTTTGCTATGAAATTAGCAGATTATTGGTTAGAGCACGACAACCTACCTAAAGATATGGTTCCTTACTGGGATTTCAACGCTGGACAACCAGGTTATACAGCTGCTGAATGGATCAATGGACGCACATTGGATGCAGTTATACCACGTGATGCCTCTGCTGCTGCTGTTACTTGCTCTGCTCTTTTTGAATTAGCAACATTCAAAGGCGGAAAAAAATATTACAAGCCAGCCGTTAAAACATTGAAGTCGTTAGCTTCGGATGCTTATACTGCACCACTGAATACAAATTGCAATTTTATTTTAAAACACAGTGTAGGAACTATTCCTCACAACAATGAAATTGATGTTCCTTTGGTATATGCTGATTATTATTACCTTGAAGCATTACATCGCTATGAGGCTTCCTTGAAGAAGTAAGGTTTTAGGGATTTAAGTATATGGGTCTCGTTTGCTGTATGGCAGGCGAGGCCTTTTTTTATTTGCATATGAAAATTAATTAAATTACTTTTACGAAACTTTTCAGTGTTAAATTGTAATTATATTGCAAAATAGTATCTGTTGATGATGTGTTATTTGTCTGGTTTCAAGCGGTATTGATAGTTTTAAGAAGTAGATATTACATCACAATTATGTTTGTATATGTTTGATGATAAAAAACAAATTTTAGAATTAAATCCGTCTAAGACCATAGTATCTGATGATATTTTGTGGAAATCTTTTAGAGAGGGTGATGATACATGCTACGAAGCAATGTATCGGAAATATGTAGGTGTACTGTTTAATTATGGTATGCAGGTATCTCCTAATGCCGATTTCGTAAAAGATGCGATTCAAGATTTGTTTGTAAAATTATATAGTAATCGGACACGATTAAACGAAAATGTAAATTTAAAGTTCTATTTATTTACGGCACTAAAACATAACATGTATAATACGCTTCGTGGAGAGGTTGATCTTGAGCGTATTGAAAACTGTTTAACAGAAGAAATACCAGATTATACTGCGGAAGATAGAGTGATAGGGCAATTTGATAACCAAGATTTAAGTAATTCTGTTGAATATTATTTATCAGCTTTAACGTCAAGGCAAAGAGAAGTTATGTATTGTCGTTTTGTTCAAGATCTATCAATTGATGAGATTAGCTTGTTATTGGATATGAATTACCAATCGGTCCAAAATATAATTCAGCGTTCGATAAAAAAAATAAAACAAAATTTAGTATAAAATAAATATGAAAAAGTGAGTATATAATTTTTTTATATGTGTTTACATTATAGAAAGGAGCATAATCCAATCTATAAAAGAACAATATGAATCAAATTAATTATACGAACTATACATCAGAACAACTACTTTTAGATGAGTATTTTGTTTCTTCTCACTTGAATCCAACAAGTGAGTCAACTGAATTTTGGGGAAATGTATCATTGAGTAATGATACATTAGCTTCTGAGATTCAACAAGCATCACATATTTTAGAATCAATACCACAGAATCAGTATCAATTAACATTCGATGAAGAGGAGAATTTATGGGATAATATCCAGCTTAAAAATAAATTAAATAGCCAAAATAGACAACGCACACGTATTATCTATTATTCTTCTGTTGCAGCCTCTTTTGCATTAATACTTATCTCTACTATATTATATGCGATAAATAATTCAAAACACGCTAATCTATCAGCACTAGAAAAAATTGAAAAGCCATTAATAGAATCTCAAAATGTAGAATTAATTTTATCAGATCAAAAAGTATTGGCCATTACTGAAGATAAGTCAGAATTGAAATACAATAAAGAAGGATTATTGAAAGTTAACTCTAAAATAGTGGATTCAAAGGGCATTTCTAATGAAGATCAGTCGTTAGCATACAATCAATTAATTGTACCATCGGGTAAGCGATCTACATTGAATTTGTCAGATGGCTCCAAAATTTGGGTTAATGCAAATTCTCGCGTGGTATACCCAGTTATTTTTGACCAATCAAAACGAGAAATTTATGTAGAAGGGGAAGTTTTTCTTGAAGTTTCACCAGATAAAAACAGACCATTTATTGTAAAAACAAAAACATTAGATGTGAATGTACTAGGTACAAGTTTTAATGTATCTGCCTATGAAAATCAGTCACGGACATCTGTAGTTTTGGTTACGGGGTCTGTGAATGTAAAGACTAAAAAGAATCAGACTAAAAAGTTAAAACCAAATGAAATGTATCAATATGCAGATGGACGAGGTCGATTGAGAAAAGTCAATGTGCAAAATTATATATCATGGAAGGATGGGGCATACATTTTCGAAAAAGAAAACTTTGTAACCATATTGAATAAACTAGGTAGTTATTATGGAAAAGAAATAGTTATAGATAAAGCCTTAGTCGATGTTTATTGCTCAGGAACATTAAACTTAAAAGATGATATTACAATGCTTCTGAATGGATTAAAGAATGTAGTTTCTTTTACTTATCAAATTAACGGAAATCAAATAAATGTATTACCCATAAAATCGAATAGCCTATGATGAACTGACCTCTCAGAAAAAAAAGCCGGATAATATTCCACTATCATCCGGCAAGAGATTTGACGAAAAATCTCAGTAAATATTTGTATAAAAAGAAATTCACAACAAATGTATGAAAAACAAATCAATTTCTAAAGAGAACT
>CAMQTD010000126.1 GCA_947036995.1 uncultured Parabacteroides sp. | reverse complement strand
CGGCTTCTGATATAAAACATTGCAGTTTTTATTCGTCACACATATTAAATCAATATTTTTATCTAATTTTGCTACACACATCATTATAAACAATATTATGGGTATCCAATTCGAACGAGACTATCTCCTTATTATGCTTAGAAAACTCAGTAAAATAATAGCTTATTTATTAGGTAAAAAGGGAAAGCTCTCTGAAGAAGAGAAGGTGTACACAATCAATGAGGGGTTGAAACTTTTAGGATCGTCTATCGAGAAGCTAAGAACAGGAAGTATGGAAGAGCTTATTGCCGAACAGCCTCGCACCGAATTTCTATTTTTACTACACGAGCTACTACTCTCTTATTTAGAAGACGCACCGGATGAATTGATTGCAAACCAAGATCAAATTTTATCCGAATACCTAAAAGACAAGAAACGAGATTGTTCCTTTATAGATATGCTATAAATTAGCTTGTTTTTTATTATTAATCAAAAACTCAACATTGCATTCATTAAATTTGTTTTATCTTTGAATAAAGATATCTCAACAATATGATGCATATAATCAAAAAGATAGGAATTGTTTTGTCAATTCCTTTTCTTCTTCTTTTCATTCTCTCGATATTACTCTACCTGCCCATGTTGCAAAACAAAGCACGTGAGCTTGCTGTGCGTTATGCTTCGGAAGCAACAGGCATGGTGATTGATGTAGAACATATCAGCCTAAAGTTCCCTTTTGATTTAAAGATCAGTGGTGTAGCGGTTTCAAATACGGCACAAGACACACTCCTATCAGTCGAAGATCTTACGGTGCGCATTAAATTACTTCCGCTTATACACAGTAATGTTGAATTAGACGAACTTACGCTAACGAATGCAACGGTTAACTCTGATACGCTACTGACTGCGATGCAACTGCAAGGTGCTGTTGGTAAATTATATGTACAAGCGAAACGGATCGACTTATCAAATGAGATTGCCGAGATCAATCAAATATCTTTAGAAAGAAGCTCCCTCAAACTTGCGATGGATAGCACCTCAACGGAACCAGACAGCACGAGCGTACCCCTTTTGTGGAAAATATTAATAAACAAAGCCTCCATCAACGCGCTAGAAGCTCAAATAAAACTTCCTGGTGATACACTGTTTTGGGATAGTAAAATTACAAACGCTACACTGCTATCGGGTCGTGTAGATTTAGGAGAGATGCGCTATGAGGCTGATCAATTTGAACTCAAAGATGCTGCCTTAGGCTATGGAAGTATGCTGCAAATAACGGAATTCAATTTATTGGCAGACTCACTACGCAATCAAGGCATCACTACGCAAGCTAAACTACGTAACCTCTCGCTTCACGAAGGTCGAGGTTGGAATATTACAGAATCAAGCGGTGCAATACACATAGACAGCACACAAATACAGGTAGATAATTTAGCACTCCGCACCCCCTACTCTTCTGTTCTCCTTACAGTAAAAGGCGCACTCAGTGCGTTAGAGCAGGGTAAAGGTGGTATGCTAGATGCATCACTAAAAACATCCATCGGCAAAGAGGATCTACTCCCCTTAGTTGCCGATTCTCTCCAAGATGTATTCAAAAAAAGGTTTCCTGCAGAACCGTTCACCTTTCAAACGGCTATAGCTGGTAATGTAGATCGTATACAGCTGATAGGTGCTGATGCTACGTTGCCACAAGCATTCAAGTTTAAGTTAAGTGGAATGGTGCATCAAGGGTTAGACTCGATCAAGCGTGCTGGCGAATTTAAGTTAGGCGGGAAAACCGAAGATTTAGATTTTGTATTAGCATTCCTCAGCGATTCGATGCAAACGAAATTAAATATTCCACAAGGAATAAAGATTGATGGAGAGGTGCAATTTGCTAAAGGAGATTACAAAACCACGCTTGCCCTCAATGAGGGTGGTGGTTCTGTTGCCCTCAATGCACAATACAACACCGTTAATACGAGTTATAGCGGTTCGCTTCGGGTTGACAGTTTGAATATTGCTCACTTTCTACCGCACGATTCGATCTATACAGTTACAGCCGAGGTTACTGCTTCGGGTAAAGGGTTCGATTTGTATGCTCCTGCTACAGCTGTTACGCTATCGGGGGCAGTTAAATCTCTGCTGTATGGAAAACGAAACATTCAGGGTATTGATTTAAATGGTACGCTTGATAAAAACAAGTACGCTTTGGCTGTGAATAGTACATTCCCTCCTGCACAGTTTAATACGAAACTGAACGGTAGCATAACAAAAGAGAAGGTTAACGGAATACTAACGCTACATGCCAAGGAATTAGATCTCTATACCTTGGGCTTGATGGATGTACCCTTTGCAACACAATTTCATTTGGAAGCTACAGCCAGTAGTCATTGGAACGAACTATTCGACGTTGCTCTCAACCTATCCGATTGGACTATTACAAGTAATGAAAAAAAATCAATCCTAAAACCTTTACGATTCAAAGGAACAGGATTATCCGATTCACTTAATATAGATCTTTCTTCTGGAGATCTACAATTAGCTCTTACAGGGGGTAGCTCTGTTACACAGCTACAAAAACAGTTGACTAATCTTTCGTCCAGTTTGGCACAAGAGATGAAAAAGAACAAAAAGATTCTTTCACTATACGCAATGCGCCCACTGCTCCCAAGTCTTAACATCACGTTAAAAGCAGGAAAAGAGAATCCGTTGGCATGGGTTATGGAGCAATCCAATCTAACGTTCGACCGTATAGAGTTATCTAGTGAAACGTCTCCTCTGCTGGGTATTCGTGCTGATGCTCATCTGTTCGAATTCGAAATAGATACATTATTATTGGATACGGTATTCCTTACCCTACGCCAAGACAGTAATGCGCTACGCCTACATGGTGGAGTGCTTAATAATGCCCCAACGAATCAACATATATTTGCTGCCGATATTGCTGGATCTATTGATTTGAACCAAGCGAATGCACTCTTTAATTTTAAAAACGAGAAAGGAAGAACAGGATTGAATCTAGGTATTAAAGCGGAGAAAGTGGGTGATGGACTCATGCTAAAACTCTATCCTGAAGATCCTATTTTAGCATTTAAACAGTTTCGGGTGAATCCCAACAACTATATTTATATTGGTAAAGAGTTCAATGGACTTAAAGCAGATCTCTCACTACAAGGAGAAGGTGGAAGTGCTGTTACATTACATTCGTCAAGTGATAGCATCCAAGTAGCAGAACAACTCACACTGGGGCTTAAACATTTTAATATTGGACAAACGCTGGCTCTATTCCCCTACCTTCCGCAAGCAGGGGGTATGCTGAATGCAGAAGTATCGTACAAAAAAGAAGATAGCCTTTACCATATTGCTGCTCAAGTGGGGATTGATTCGTTATCTTACGAAACCAAACCGATGGGTAATCTAGCACTGAAAGGTAGCTACCTGCCTGATGCTGCAAACAATCATCACTTAGATGCACACCTATTCCATAACGAAAAAGAGGTACTCACTGCTAAAGGAGAGTACTATGTAATTGCCTCGGGCGACAGTATATATAGCCACTTGGGCATTCAAGATTTCCCGCTTGATATAGCCAATGCTTTTATTCCCGAAGAGATGGCAAATATACAAGGAAAGCTTCAAGGGAAATTACGCTTTGAAGGGAGTAAAACAGATTTAAAGACCAATGGGTTTATGCGTTTTGATAGTACTGCAATCAATGTATTGGCAGCAGGTGCAACGCTACGTATTGAGGATAAAGATATAACGGTTAAGAATAATCGTTTGCAGTTCGATGCTGTAAACATCTACTCGTCTGGCAAAAACCCATTCGTTATAGATGGGTATGTTGATGCAAGTAACCCAGCACAAGCATATGCAGACCTACGTCTTAGTACGGATAAGATGGAGCTACTGAATGCTAAACAGAATAAGCAATCGCTTGTTTATGGAAAAGTGCTGATCAACCTAAATACAACCATACAAGGACCAATCGAATCCCTTTTAATGCGAGGTAATCTTGAGCTATTGGGAGGTACGGATGTTACCTATATTTTAAAAGATTCGCCTTTAGCCGTACAAGATCGGTTATCTGGCTTGGTTACGTTTGTCAATTTCACAGACACGGTAGCTGTTATTAAAGATGAAACTGTTCCGCTTCAAATTGGCGGTATGGATGTGCTGCTGACCATTAATATAGATCAATCCGTGCGAGCAAATGTAGATTTGGCAGAAGATCAATCTAGCAGAATCGAACTCGAAGGTGGTGGTAATCTATCATTCCAATATACGCCACTGGGCGAAATGATGCTCAATGGACGCTATACCCTTAATGGTGGCAATATCAAATATGCCCTCCCGGTGGTAGGTGCTAAAGATTTCTCGATCCGTAACGGTAGTTATGTACAGTGGCTGGGGAATGCGTTTGATCCACAACTCAATATTACTGCATTCGAACGGGTACGCACATCCGTTATACTTAACAATCAACCTGCGCAGATGGTTAATTTTGATGCAAGTATTGCTATTAAGAATACACTCGAAGATCTTTCGCTCGTATTTGATTTAGCTGCACCAGAGAATTTAACTGTACAAAATCAACTCGCTGCCGTAAGCCCTGAAGAGCGAAGCAAGCAAGCCATCACCATGTTAGTGACAGGTTCTTACGTAGCCGAAGGTGCTTCCACTAAAGGAGGGTTGGATATGAGCAGTACACTGAACTCGTTCTTACAAAAGGAGATTAATAATTTAACTGGTAGCGCCCTCAAAGGGGTAGATCTTACATTCGGTATGGAGAACTCCGATCCGAATAGCCCCGGAGGTATTGGTGGGGCGATGGATTACTCGTTCCGTTTCTCTAAACGTTTTTACAATGATCGTATTCGTGTTATAGTAGGTGGTAAAATATCCACTGGTGCAGCAGACGAAGGTGAGGGTGATGGACAAACGTTTTTAGATAACGTAACCGTAGAGTATCGGTTAGATAATAGTGGTACGCGGTATGTACAGCTATTTCACGATAGTAATTATGAAAGTATTCTCGAAGGAGAGGTTACCGAAACAGGAGTGGGTATTGTACTTCGCAAGAAAATGCGCCGTATGAAAGAACTATTCATCTTCCGAAATAAAAAGAAACAGATTAAAACAGAAAAGAAATGAAAATCAACGATACAACAAATCAATCTCTCTACATTATACTAAGCATTAGCCTCTTTCTGTTTTTAAGTAGCTGTAGCACGACTAAGCATCTTCCAGATGAAGGTGTACTCTACACTGGAATCAAAGAGATAAAGGTAGAAGATCCGAATACCTCTCCTGCAGGAAAAGAAGCACTAAATGAAGTAGAGGCAGCACTTGCTTTTGCACCAAACAATGCACTGCTTGGGAGTTCGTCTGTTCGTATTCCATTCCCTATGGGGTTGTGGTTTTACTCGGGATTTAAGCGCTATACAAAAGGTCCGGGGAAATGGATTTTTAATAAGTTTGCGAAGAAACCGATCTTAACCTCAACCGTTAACCCCAACGTTCGGATTAAAGTGGCGCAGAATATTTTGCATGAATATGGTTTCTTTAAAGGGACTACCGCCTATACCGTGCTTCCGAATGAGAAAGACCCTCGCAAAGCAAAATTAGCATATACTATAAAGATGGGACAACCCTATTTGTATGATACCATAAATTATGTAACGGTCGATAATAAAGCTAGCGACATTATTCAGCACACAGCGCCTAAAAGTTTGCTTCGTGTAGGAGACAACTTCAGTGTAATCAAGCTCGAAGCCGAACGCCAACGCTTGAGTAAACTGCTTCGGGATACGGGTTATTATTATTTCCGTCCTAACTTTATCGAATACCTTGCCGATACGGTACAAACGCCTTATCGCGTAAATCTGCGTATCCTACCTAAAGAGGGGTTACCAGCGATGGCATTGCATCCGTGGAAGGTGGGAGATATCTCTTTTTACCTTACAGGAGATGATAACGAAGTGCCGAACAAACAGATGCGTTACAAAAACCTTGATATTCATTACCATGACAAATTGAATATAAGACCCAGCGTGCTCTACCGCCGCATGCGTTTAAAAGAGGGTGCACTCTATACAGCTCGAGAACAGGCTCGGTCGCAACAAAACTTAGCACGCTTGGGTGTATTTAAATATACTGAAATGCAGTTTATGCCCAAAGATACATTGGAAACAACGGATACGCTAGACTTACGTGTGAATGCAGCGTTCGACCTTCCGCTTGATGGAGAGCTGGAGCTGAACGTTACAACCAAAAGCAACAATCAAACAGGACCAGGTTCGGTATTCAGTGTATCTAAAAGAAACTTTTTCAAAGGTGGTGAGGTGTTCTCTGTAAAACTACGCGCTTCTTATGAGTGGCAAACAGGCAAACGAGTAGATGGAAACAGTGCAGCAATCAACTCGTACGAGTTTGGTGCTTCTACTGATTTGACGTTACCGTATATTGCTTTTCCACGGTTGTATAAAAAGGACTATACATTTCCTGCAACAACAACATTCAGTCTGTATGGCGATCAATTAAACCGTTCGGGATTCTTTAAGATGCTCTCTTTTGGTGGGCATGCCACCTATAACTTTCAATCTTCGGTAACTAGCAGGCATTCACTTACACCTTTTAAGTTGAATTATACACTGCTTAATGGAACACCTGAATTTGAAAGTATCATGGATGAAAATCCAGCTTTAGCATTGAGTTTGAAGAATCAGTTTATCCCATCCATGGGTTACACCTATACCTACGATAATGCCAAACTCCCCACTACACACAACCCTTTTTGGTGGGAAAGTAGCATTACATCTGCTGGTAATATTCTTTCGGGGGCATATGCAATTTTCGGGCATGGGTTTAACGAGAAAAAAGAACTACTCGGCAATGCTTTTGCGCAATTCACTAAATTAACCTCCGAAGTACGCTACCACTACAAAATAGATAAGAATCAGACCTTAGCCATGCGCTTTATGGCTGGAGCTATTTATGCTTATGGTAATAGTACGGTTGCACCATACAACGAACAGTTTTATATCGGTGGTGCCAATAGCATACGTGCCTTTACGGTGCGCAGCATCGGACCAGGTAGCTTCCGCCCCGCTCCAGAAAATGAATATGCGTATATTGACCAAACGGGTGATCTTAAGATCGAAGCCAATATTGAATATCGCTTCCGCATCTTTGCCGAGCTGCATGGCGCAACGTTCTTAGATGCTGGAAATATATGGTTACTCAAAAACGACCCACTGCGTCCAGGTGGACAATTTAAATTGAGTGGATTGGGGCAAGAGATTGCGTTGGGTACAGGTGTTGGACTTCGATATGATCTCTCTGTTATTGTATTGCGCTTTGATATGGGAATAGCCCTCCATGCGCCATACGATACGGGCAAGAAGGGCTATTACAATATTCCAAGTTTTAAAGACGGCATCGGTTGGCACTTGGCGATCGGTTATCCTTTCTAA
>CAMQTD010000125.1 GCA_947036995.1 uncultured Parabacteroides sp. | reverse complement strand
TTTCTCTTAATCCACTATCTAAACACAACATTAATCCCTCTTTGCGTGATAATATGAAACATATAAAGCTAATTTGCTTTATATTTCACGCCAAAGATTATATTTTTATATCATATCATTTGCAGATATCAAATTTTACTCTACCTTTGCGACATCAATAAATAAAAAAACAAATGTTGAACAATACATTACATATTATTCTTGTCGTGATTCTACTAGTCATTAGTAGATAAGGAGGAGGGTGTGTAACTATTTCAGCATTGAAATAATAATTATAAAGCCTTTCTCCTAATGGGGAAAGGCTTTTTTAGTACATATACAATAGATAAAATGAGCGATATGATGAAAAATACATTACGAAGTGCCTACAGCACGGGAGGACGCCGAATGGCTGGAGCACGTGCCCTATGGCGTGCCAATGGAATGAAAGAGGAGCAGATGGGTAAACCTATTATTGCTATCGTGAATTCATTTACGCAATTTGTGCCCGGACATGTGCACTTACATCAAATCGGTCAGCAAGTAAAAGCAGAGATCGAAAAGTTAGGATGCTTTGCTGCCGAGTTTAACACCATCGCCATCGATGATGGGATTGCCATGGGGCACGATGGTATGCTATACTCACTCCCTTCGCGCGATATTATCGCTGATAGCGTAGAGTATATGGTGAACGGACACAAAGCCGACGCCATGATTTGTATCAGCAACTGTGATAAGATCACACCAGGGATGCTCATGGCTTCGATGCGTTTAAACATCCCTACCGTATTTGTATCGGGCGGACCGATGGAGGCAGGTGAGTTAGATGGCAGAGCATTGGATTTGATTGATGCTATGATTGATGCTGCGGACGATACTGTTTCGGACGAACAAGTAGCAAAGATAGAGCGCGCCGCATGTCCTACCTGTGGATCTTGTTCGGGTATGTTTACCGCCAATTCAATGAATTGCCTAAACGAAGCCATCGGATTAGCACTACCTGGTAATGGCACAATCGTAGCCACACACCACAACCGTGCCGAACTATTCAAGCAAGCAGCAGCACTAATTGTGACCAATGCCTATAAATATTATCAAGACGGAGATAGTTCCGTACTACCGCGCAGCATTGCCACCCGCGATGCCTTTATGAATGCGATGACGTTGGATATCGCCATGGGCGGATCTACCAACACCGTACTGCACCTTTTGGCTATTGCACACGAAGCAGAGGTAGATTTCACCATGCAAGATATCGATGCACTATCACGCCATACACCTGTACTTTGTAAGGTAGCGCCAAGCTCTGCCTATCACGTACAAGATGTAAACCGTGCCGGAGGTATTATGGCTATTCTTGAGGCGTTGGCACAAGGAGGCTTATTAAATACAGCCGTTAAGCGTGTAGATGGACTTACATTGGCAGAAGCTTTAGATAAATATAGTATTATCGGCACAGCCCCTTTAGCTGAAACAATTCAACTGTATAAAAGTGCCCCAGCAGGTGTATTTAACCTCGAACTGGGATCACAAAACACATATTACAAAACAGTAGATACCGACCGTGTAGCTGGCTGCATCCGCAACGTGGAGCATGCTTATGTTAAAGATGGCGGTTTGGCAGTACTTTACGGAAACATCGCATTAAACGGTAGTGTTGTTAAAACAGCAGGCGTAGACGAAAGTATATTCTGTTTCAGCGGACCAGCAAAAGTATATGAATCGCAAGATGATGCTTGTGCCGCAATCCTTAGAGACGAAGTAGTGGCAGGCGATGTAGTCGTAATCACATACGAAGGACCAAAAGGTGGGCCTGGTATGCAAGAGATGCTCTACCCAACCTCTTACATCAAGTCTAAACACTTAGGCAAGGCGTGTGCACTGCTTACCGATGGACGTTTTTCGGGCGGAACCTCAGGGCTATCGATCGGACACGTCTCTCCCGAAGCAGCAGCAGGTGGAGCGATTGGATTGGTACGCACAGGAGATATAATTGAGATTAATATCCCCGAACGCATCATCCAAGTGAAACTATCCGAAGAGGTATTAGCCGTTCGCCGTACAGCAGAGTTAGCACGTGGGAAGGATGCATTCAAACCTCAAACACGTGAACGCTACGTATCGCAATCGCTTCGAGCCTATGCACAGTTGGTAAGTTCGGCAGATAAAGGCGCAGTACGTGTAGTCGATTAAAGAATGTAAGGAGAGAATAAAACGATATATATAAATAGAATCACCCAATATAGATATGAAAAAAGAACTAATTAGCGGTTCAGAAGCCCTATTACGCACACTTGTTGCCGAAGGGGTTGAGACAATATTTGGCTATCCTGGAGGAGCCATTATTCCGGTATATGATTGCTTATATGATTATCAAGATAAATTAAATCACGTATTGGTACGCCACGAGCAAGCAGCAACACATGCGGCTCAGGGCTACGCAAGAGTTTCGGGTAAAGTAGGGGTTGCCTTGGTAACCTCAGGACCAGCAGCAACAAATGCCATCACTGGTATTGCCGATGCCATGATGGATAGCACGCCAATGGTTGTAATCTCAGGACAGGTAAATGCTTCGCTCTTGGGAACAGATGCTTTTCAGGAGACAGACGTTGTAGGTATCACCCAACCGATTACGAAATGGGCATACCAAATACGTAAACCAGAAGAGATTGCTTGGGCGATCTCTCGCGCTTTCTATATCGCTTCGACTGGCAGACCAGGACCTGTAGTGATCGACTTTGCCAAGAGTGCGCAAATTGAGATGGTAGAATACACCTACCGCAAAGAGTCGTACATCCGCAGCTATCAACCCTATCCAGCACTGGAGATGGACAAGATACAACAAGCAGCCGATTTGATTAACCAAGCCCAAAAGCCATTCGTATTAGTAGGGCAAGGCGTTATATTGAGCCATGCAGAAGAGGCATTGATGCAGCTATTGACAAAAGCCGACATCCCTGCTGCCGAAACAATGTTAGGACTCTCGGCTATGCCAACAGATTTCCCTTTAAATAAAGGAATGCTTGGTATGCATGGTAACATCGGTCCGAACATGAAAACAAACGAGTGCGACGTATTGATTGCAATCGGTATGCGCTTCGACGATCGTGTTACAGGAGATTTAGGTACATACGCTAAACAAGCGAAGATAATCCATTTCGATGTAGACCCATCCGAGATTGATAAGAACGTAGCTACAGATGTTGCCGTGATTGGAGATGCTAAAGCATCCATCGAAGCAGTAACAGCACTATTAAATAAGAACCAACACAGCGAGTGGATAGCCAGTTTCACCTGTCACGAAGAGGCAGAGATGCGCGGTGTTATCCAAGAAGAACTCTACCCCACATCGGGCGCTATTAAAATGGGCGAGGTGGTACGTAAAGTTTCAGAAGCTACCAACCACGATGCTGTACTCGTTACAGACGTTGGGCAGAACCAAATGATGGCAGTGCGTTACTTCAACTACAAACAGACACGTAGTGTAATCACTTCGGGCGGATTGGGTACGATGGGCTTTGCCATTCCTGCCGCTATTGGTGCAAAAATAGCTGCCCCCGAACGTACCGTATGTATGTTTAGTGGTGATGGCGGTTTGCAGATGACAATCCAAGAGTTCGGCACCATCATGCAAGAGAATCTGAACATCAAGATGATCTTACTTAACAATAGCTTCTTAGGTATGGTGCGCCAGTGGCAAGAGTTGTTCTATCAAGATCGCTACTCTGCTACGGTAATGGATAATCCAGACTTTATCAAGATAGCCGATGCCTACCGCATAGCCGGACAAAAGGTTTCTGATCGTGCTGATTTAGACAAAGCCATCCAAACAATGATGGATCACGATGGCTCTTATCTATTGGAAGTAGTGGTAGAACCTAAAGGAATGGTATATCCAATGATTCCCGCAGGAACTTGCGTTACAAATGTTTTAATGTCGGACAAAGCCTAATATTACGCACAGCATGGAAGAACAAAAATTATATACAGTCAGCATCTTCTCAGAGAATACCGTTGGTCTGTTAAATCAAATAACGATTATATTTACACGTCGTCAACTCAATATCGAAACACTTTCGGTATCCCCTTCGGCTATTGAAGGTATTCATAAGTTTACGATCACCACATTCTCAGATCAAGATATGATGGAGAAGGTGGTAAAGCAGATTGATAAGCGCGTAGATGTATTGAAATCGTATTACAACGTAGACGAGGAGTTAGTATATCAAGAGATTGCACTCTATAAACTAAGTACACCGCTGTTTATTCAACTAGCATCTGTAGAAGAGTTGATCCGTAAATACAACGCACGCATTTTGCATATCAACGAAGATTGCGTGGTGTTAGAGAAGAACGGACACTACGAAGAGACGCAAGCACTCTTTAGAGAGCTAAGCGAGTCTATCGGCGTATTACAATTTATCCGTTCAGGACGAATTGCAATCACCAAATCTAAAAAAGAGCGTTTGAGCGATATGCTCGCAGGCTTAGATCATTAATAAAACAGCAGGTATAAGATGGATAAAATAGGCTCTTTTCAATATCATATCGATACGCGGTTGGTCGATTACAACGGACAGCTATCGTTACCGATGTTGGCAAATCAGTTGATACTATCGGCAAGTAACCACGCCCTAACACGGGGCTTTGGTTTTGGAGAGATGCAGGGGCACAACAGCACGTGGGTGCTTTCGCGTTTGGTGGTAGAGCTGGATACATTCCCACGCTTAGACGATTCGCTCACCATTCGCACCTGGGTCGAAGAGGTGGGGCGTTTGTTTACAAACCGCTGCTTTGTGTTAGAAAACGCCGCAGGGCAAACCATCGGCTATGCACGCTCTATTTGGGCTGCAATAGATGTAGAAACACGCAAGCCGATAGATCTATCTCAGCTGACAGATCTATCCAACTATGTACACGATGCGCCATGTCCGATTGCAAAGCCGGGTAAAGTTCAGTCCGCTGAGGCGCATACAACAGGCGAATTGTACACCGTGCGTTACAGCGATTTAGATATCAATGGACATCTAACCAGCTATAAATACGTAGAGCATATGCTCAACCTATTTGATCTGGAGTGGCATCAAACCCACACCATTAAGCGGTTCGAGATAGCTTACATGGCAGAAGGGCGTTACGGCATGCAACTCTCTATTCATAAAAAAGAGATCGCACCTGAGCAGTATGTATTGTCTATTTGTGGAGCCGACGGTAAAGCAATTTGCCGCGCAGCAATACACTGGGCAACAAAATAGAATAACAAACAATTTATATAACAACTTAATAAGTAAAAAGAATTATGGCAACAATGAATTTTGGTGGTGTAGACGAAACAGTAGCTACACGTGAAGAATTTCCTTTAGCAAAAGCGTTAGAGGTATTGAAAGATGAAGTAATCGCAATAATCGGTTACGGTGTACAAGGTCCTGGACAGGGATTGAACTTACGTGATAATGGCTTCAACGTAATCGTTGGTCAGCGTAAAGGTGGTGCTACATGGGACAAAGCCGTTGCAGACGGATGGGTACCAGGCGTAACATTGTTTGAGATCGAAGAGGCGTGCGAGCGTGGAACAATCATTCAATACCTTCTTTCTGATGCAGCACAAATCGAAGTGTGGCCACGCATCAAGCCTTACCTAACAGCAGGTAAAGCACTTTACTTCTCGCACGGTTTTGGTATCACATACAAAGAGCGTACAGGCATTATCCCTCCAGCTGATGTAGATGTAATTTTGGTTGCACCAAAAGGATCGGGTACAAGCTTACGTCGTATGTTCCTTCAAGGACGTGGATTGAATTCGAGCTATGCTATCTTCCAAGATGCAACAGGCCGTGCAATGGATCGCGTAGTAGCACTTGGTATTGGTGTAGGTTCGGGTTATTTATTCGAAACTACATTCAAGAAAGAGGTATACTCAGACCTTACTGGCGAGCGTGGTACATTGATGGGTGCTATCCAAGGATTACTTTTGGCACAGTTCGAAGTATTGCGTGAGAATGGACACTCTCCATCCGAAGCATTCAACGAAACAGTGGAAGAGTTAACACAATCGTTGATGCCTCTTTTTGCAGAGAACGGAATGGATTGGATGTATGCCAACTGCTCTACCACTGCACAACGTGGTGCATTGGATTGGATGACACCTTTCCACGATGCAACGAAACCTGTATTTGCTAAACTATACAGCGAAGTAGCTTGTGGAAACGAAGCACAACGCTCTATCGACACCAACAGCAAGCCAGATTACCGTGCAGGTCTTGAGGCAGAATTGAAAGAACTTCGTGAGAGCGAAATGTGGCGCACAGGTGCCGTAGTTCGTAAATTACGTCCAGAGAACAATAAATAACAAACGTTTTACGCCGTATAAACGCGTATAATTTGTACTTTACAGCGAATCATCAAAGCAATATAGGCAGCTCCTATTTTTGCTTTGATGATTTTTTTTATGCTTTAAAGCATATTTTATCTCCTCTTTTCTTTCATATTCCATAAAGAATTGTGACCTTTGCCACCGTTTTAACAAAGCAAAACAAAAAAAGATGAAAAAAATTGTAATGAGAGCTGCAATGCGTGTAGCTCTAGCAAGTGTCTCAATGGTTGGTTTTACGGGATGTAATACCGTTAGTAAAGAAACAGAAAAAAATGCAGTTGTAACGGCTATTGAGCTTAAAGAGGTTACGACACCAGCAGAAGCATTAGTTCGACTTCAAGAAGGTAATGCGCGTTATGTAGCAGACAGCTGCTCTTTCCCTCATCACGATCACAAGCGCGTAGAAGAAACAGCGCCGCATCAAGCACCGTTTGTAGCCGTAGTAGGTTGTTCAGATTCACGTGTACCAGTAGAATTGGTTTTTGATCAAGGAATTGGTGATATCTTCGTAATCCGTACAGCTGGTAACTCAGTAAACGACGATGTTGTAATGGGTAGTGTTGATTACGCAATCAATCACCTAAACGTTAAGATGGTAGTTGTGCTTGGTCACGAGTCTTGTGGCGGTGTAACAGGTGCAATTACAGTTGCTAAACCAGGCGAAGAGTCTCACGAAGCAGGTAAAGTAAATGCGCTTCTAGACATAATTCGTGCAGATGTAAAAGAGTATGTAGGCAAGCCAGAGAGTTTGAATGCAGCCATTACATTGAACACAAACAAGCAAGTAGAGCGAATCAAAGCGTGTGAGCACGTTCAAAAATTGATTAAAGCAGGCAAACTAACAGTTGTTCCAGCACATTACAACGTACATTCAGGTAAGGTAGATTTTTGATTTACACTTCACCGTTTTAATTAGCAGCTAGATTGCTACAAAAAAAGAAACTTTCACGTACATAACAAAAGGGAATTTATAGCTTAAATCCTTGATGTTGTGTGTGTGAAAGTTTCTTTTTTTTGTATTATATCATACCAACGTAGTAGCTATATGCACTAAACTAAGCCTTGCCATGTATATAACTACCTGATAGGTATTGTATATTTAGTATTTTGACCATGGTCATTTAATCTCTTGACCTTGGTCGTTCGATCTCTCGACCATGGTTGTA
>CAMQTD010000124.1 GCA_947036995.1 uncultured Parabacteroides sp. | reverse complement strand
AAAATACATCCCATGTCATTCATAAAAATAAACAAGCCCAACATCAAGCAACCCCTTGATAAGGTTGAAACCTTAAGCGATGCCGCGCAATACCTTGAAGATAGTTATGAAACTGAAATAACAGCCAAGCACTTCAAAGGGCTAACCCTTTCGGCGCTTGATTTAAGTGAATTCACCTTTGAGCAGGTTATTTTTGAGAACTGTCGCTTTATTGGTTGTTCTTTCCACAAAGCGAGCTTTACGGATGTACTGTTTAACTCCTGCGACCTCTCTAATGCCAATCTGAGCAACAGTTATATGAGTAGATGCGCTTTCGAAGAGGTGAAGGCGGTAGGTGCCAATTTCTTAGAAAGCTTCTTTCGTAATGTATCCATTGAAAAGAGTATCTTTAAATATGCCACACTGCATGGTGTGAAGGCAGATACATTGAGTATCGTGGCAAGTGATTTTGACGAATCCTTTTTTAGCGATTGTAAGTTGAAGGCAGCAGCATTTGATGAGGTATCGCTAATGCGTACCGAATTCTTTCGTACACCATTAAAAGGGATTGATCTTTCTACCTGTAATATTGAACAACTTCTTGTTTCGTCCGAGAAAACAGAACTCAAAGGGGTGATCGTAAATACAGCACAAGCGGTAGAATTTGCAAAACTGTTGGGAATAAGGGTTGTATAAGATCAGTTGCATCAATTAGTAACATACACCCTTTTTTAGTACCTTTACACCCAACTAACGATACAAAACGCTTTTGGTTATCATATAATGAAAGAATTGATTCTACTTCTCAAAAAGTTTTTCGGATACACCTCGTTCCGTCCTTTGCAGGCGGATATCATCGAACGCATTGTAAACAAACAAGATTCGATGGTACTGATGCCTACGGGTGGGGGTAAATCTATCTGTTTTCAGTTGCCCGCCATATACTTGCCGGGTACTGCGATTGTAATCTCACCGTTGATTGCTTTGATGAAAGATCAGGTAGAAGGACTTATTACAAACGGTATCCCAGCAGCATCGCTCAACAGTTCGCAGCCTGCCGAAGAGAGTCAGCGCATTCGCCAGCTCTGCTTACAGGGAAAGATCAAACTCCTTTACATCTCGCCCGAACGCTTGGTGAATGAGTTAGACTATATGATAAGTCGTATGCAAATATCACTTATTGCGATAGACGAAGCACACTGTATCTCACAATGGGGACACGATTTCCGTCCCGAATACACACAACTCGCTGTACTCAAAGAGCGTTTCCCGAATACGCCAATGGTAGCGCTTACGGCTACGGCAGATAAGATTACACGTACCGATATCCTGAATCAATTAGGGATGACTACCCCCGAAGTATTCATCTCCTCTTTTGACCGCCCTAATCTGAGCCTCAACGTAGTCAAAGATTACGACAAAAAGGAGAAGATACGTGCCATCACACGCTTTATTAAAGCGCGCAAAAATCAATGCGGTATCATCTATTGTCTTTCACGCAAGAGCACCGAAGAGCTAGCCGACACACTCACCGCTTCAGGCATCAAAGCCATCGCCTACAACGCAGGATTAACACCCGCTGTAAGAGAAAAGGCGCAAAACGACTTCATCAACGACCGTGTAGATGTAGTATGTGCTACAATTGCTTTCGGTATGGGTATTGATAAAAGTAATGTCCGTTGGGTGATTCATTACAATATGCCTAAATGCATCGAAGGGTACTACCAAGAGATTGGGCGTGCCGGACGTGATGGACTGAAAAGCGACACCCTCCTATTCTACTCCTACAGCGATATGATTATGCTGCGTAAGTTTGCCGAAGAGAGCGGACAGAGCGAGATAAACCTCGAAAAACTGCAACGCATGCAACGCTATTGCGAAGCAGACGTATGCCGTAGAAGAATCTTACTCAACTACTTTAACGAAGAGGCACAACACGACTGTGGCAACTGCGACGTGTGCCAACATCCACCCAAACGTTTTGATGGAACCATCTTAGTACAAAAAGCACTCAGTGGCATTATGCGCACCGAGCAGCGCGTGGGGTTAAATCTTTTAATTGATATTTTAAGAGGATCGTTACGCAACGAAATAACATCACAAGGATACAACAGAATCAAAACCTTTGGCGTAGGTAAAGACCACAGCTACAAGGAGTGGAGCGAATACATCCACCAAATGGTACAACTCGGCTACATCGAAGTTAATTATGCCGATGCCAACCTACTCTTGGTTACACCGCTGGGCAATAGGGTGCTATATGGAGAACTAACGGCTCAACTAGCCGTATATACAGCTACCAACTACGATCTAGTAGTTAGCGAGAAACCGTGGAACAGTAGTAAATCAACCTCGAGAGAATCAAAAGAACGCACAACAAACTATACCTCTGCTTCAGATTCTGCCTATAAAGACGAAAACTGGTATAACAGCAGCAACGGCTCTGGAGACGATCGCGACCTATGGAGCGCGCCACCAAGTGGAGGTGCAAACTACACACCTCGCCCAGCAGCACGCCGTTCGGCTTCGGAAACGATCTTGAACGAAAGTCTTTTCGATGCATTGCGCAAGCTACGCACACAGCTAGCTGATAAAGAGGGGGTGCCTGCTTATCAAATATTCTCCGACAAATCGCTTAACGAGATGGTAGAGCTAAAACCTAAAACCCTCGATCGCTTTGGCGAAATAAACGGTGTAGGTTCTCTAAAGCTCGAAAAGTATGGTAAAGTATTTACTAACTTGATTAAATTCGTACTCAAGCCAAGCAGATAGCGATTAGAAAAGTAATTAAATGCATCAAATCTAAAAATAAAGCTAAAATGATTTGTTTGTACCAAAAATAATTTATCTTTGCTGTTGAATAAAAAAACAAAGAATAGAATTACCCTATGGCTCAAATTATTTTTACATACTTCTTTTATTACTTTTACTTTAGCAGAGTAGAGGCAGGAGTTTGTATGTAATATTGAAGCACAAAGTAACAATAATAAAATATAGAGAGTCCTGCCAATTTGGTAGGACTCTTTTTTTGTATATAACAGAAAAAGAAATAAAAAAAAGAGATGAAGAGAGTAGCCATACAAGGAATAGCGGGTTCGTATCACGATATAGCAGCCCATCATTATTTTGACAAGGAAGAGATCGAATTAGTTCCTTGCGAAACCTTTCGTCAGGTTACAGCTACAATAAAAAAAGATCCCACTGTTATTGGCGTAATGGCGATCGAAAACACAATTGCAGGAAGTCTACTCCCCAACCACGAACTCATTCGTGAGAGTGGTTTATTGATTGTTGGAGAATATAAATTACGAATCGAACATGCATTGGTTGCCCTTCCAGGCACAGCGCTAAACGATATACGCGAAATCAATTCGCACCCCATTGCCCTGATGCAGTGTACCGACTTTTTAGATACACTACCCCATGCAAAGGTGGTAGAAAAAGGAGATACGGCGATGAGTGCGCGCTGGATTGCTCAAAACAACCTGACCGAACATGCTGCGATCTGCGGCAAACCAGCAGCAGAGATCTACGGACTCAATGTGTTGGCAGAAAGCATTGAAACAAATAAGCGCAACTTTACGCGCTTCTTGGTGATTGCGGATAAATGGCATGCTGATGACTTGCTCGCAGGAAAGGCAAAAAACAAATCTTCGTTCGTTTTTGCTATTTCGCACACTTCGGGTAGTTTGGCTAAGGTACTCTCGGTACTCTCTTTTTACGACATGAACCTAACGAAGATTCAATCCCTACCCATCGTAGGACGCGAATGGGAGTATATGTTCTACATCAACCTAACATTTACCGACTTTACAAGATATAAACAGGCGATGGATGCCATCATTCCATTAACAAAAGATTTTAATATACTAGGAGAATATGCAGAAGGAAGACAAAGTGTGTAAGGCGATCGTGCCTGCCGAACGCGTACAACGTGTAAGCGAGTATTACTTCTCTCGCAAATTAAAAGAAGTGGCACAAATGAATGCCGAAGGAAAAGATGTAATCAACCTAGGCGTAGGAAGCCCCGATATGGCGCCCTCGTTACCTACTATTGAGCGTTTGTGTACCGAAGCGCGCAAACCCGATACACACGGATACCAATCGTATATTGGGATTCCCGAACTGAGACAGGGCTATGCCAATTGGTATAAAAAGTGGTACGATGTAACGCTGAATCCTCAAACAGAGATTCAACCGCTTATCGGCTCAAAAGAGGGTATCCTGCATATCTCGCTTGCTTTTCTGAATCCAGGAGATGGCGTACTGGTGCCTAACCCAGGGTATCCAACCTATAGCTCAGTGAGTGAGTTGGTTGGTGCAAAAATAATTCCATACAATTTGAAAGAGGAATTAAACTGGCAGCCAGATTTTGAGGAAATCGAAAAGAGCGACCTCTCAAACGTCAAGCTCATGTGGATTAACTATCCGAATATGCCTACAGGGGCAAACGGATCGATGGAGTTATTCGAAAAGATTGTACGCTTTGGTAAAAAGCATGGCATTATTATTTGTCACGACAATCCATACAGCTTTATCTTAAACAAAAAGCCTATCAGTATATTAAGTGTACCCGGAGCGATGGATATTTGCATAGAGCTTAACTCGATGAGTAAAGCGCACAATATGCCCGGTTGGCGTATGGCGATGCTTGCCTCTAACGAGCAGTTTGTACAATGGGTACTGAAGGTTAAAAGCAATATCGACTCAGGGCAGTTTAAACCAATGCAGCTTGCCGCAGTAGATGCCCTAAACAACACGGCAGAATGGCATCAAGAGATGAATCAAACCTACTACAGTAGGCGCAAACTTGCAGCCCAGATTATGCACACCTTGGGTTGTAAATTCAGCACAGAGCAGGTTGGTCTGTTTCTGTGGGGGAAAATCCCTGCTACCGAAACCAGTGGCGAAGCGCTCTGCAACGAAATCCTATACAAAGCACATGTATTTATTACACCAGGCTTTATCTTTGGCGATCAAGGCGAACGCTACATACGCATCTCTCTCTGTAGCAAAGAGGAATCTTTGCAAGAGGCATTAAATAGAATCAATAAATTAAAAAATAATTAAGCATGGAATTACAATTAGAATCAATCTTATTACCTGGCGTAGAAGCAATACGTCCACTTATTATTGCTGGCCCTTGCAGTGCCGAAACAGAAGAACAAGTATTAGCCTCGGCACGTCAACTATCCGCTCAAGGTGTTAAAATCTTTAGAGCCGGCATTTGGAAACCACGTACTAAACCAGGTGGTTTCGAAGGTGTAGGACTAGAGGGCTTGGAGTGGCTAAAGCGTGTTAAAGCAGAAACAGGTATGTACACGGCAACCGAAGTAGCTACCAAACAACACGTAGAAGCAGCCTTAGCAGCAGGTGTAGATATCCTATGGATTGGCGCACGCACAACCGTAAATCCGTTTGCAGTACAAGAGATTGCAGATGCATTGGTTGGTGTTGACATCCCTGTATTGATTAAAAACCCTGTAAATCCAGATTTAGATCTTTGGATTGGAGCGATTGAGCGTATCTACGGAGCAGGTATCCGCCGTATTGGAGCAATTCACCGTGGATTTAGTTCGTACGATAAAAAGATCTACCGTAACCTGCCACTTTGGAACATCCCTATCGAGTTACACCGCCGCATGCCTAATCTTCCGATTGTTTGCGATCCAAGCCACATTGGTGGAAAGCGCGAACTGATTGCTCCTTTATGCCAACAAGCAATGGATATGAGTTTCGACGGATTGATGATCGAGTCTCATTGCACCCCAGACAAAGCGTGGAGCGATGCTTCTCAACAAGTAACACCTGATGTATTGAAATACATCCTCAATATGTTGGTGATACGTGAAACAAATCAAACAACAGAGAATCTAGTTCACCTACGTGGTCAAATTGATGAGATTGATATGAGCCTATTGGAACTTTTGGCTAAACGCATGCGTATCTCTCGCGAGATTGGTGTGTACAAGAAAGAGCATGATATGCCTATTCTGCAATCGCCTCGTTACAGCGAAATTCTTGAGCGCAGAGCTTCTGCCGCTACAAGCATGGAGTTGAACGTAGAGTTTGTACAACAAATCATGAAAGAGATTCATGAGGAGTCGGTACGTCTGCAAATGAATATCATGAAATAATAGCTACTAACAATCACGCTGTATATACATTATATATGTATATACAGTGCGATTCAATCAAACAATCAAATGAAGATATTAATATTAGGAGCTGGTAAGATGGGCTCTTTCTTTTCGGACCTGCTTAGCTTCCAACACGAAGTTGCTGTTTTAGAACAAGATCCTAAACGGATGCGCTTTATATACAATGCCATTCGGATGACCAATCCCGAAGAGGTGGCGGAGTTTAAACCTGAGGTTGTGATCAATTGCGTAACGCTGAGTTACACCATTCAAGCCTTCGATGCAGTACTCCCTTACCTACAGCCCTATTGTATTATCTCTGATATCGCATCTGTAAAAACAGGCTTGAAAGCGTACTACGAGCAGTCTGGATTTCCGTATGTATCTACACACCCGATGTTTGGACCTACGTTTGCCAACCTAACAAATTTATCTAAAGAGAATACGATCATCATCTCTGAGTCGGATCATTTGGGCAAGATATTCTTTAAAGATCTATACGCATCACTTCACCTCAACATCTTTGAATACACGTTCGAAGAGCACGACGAAACAATCGCGCACACATTAGGCATACCGTTTGCCTCAACACTTGTGTTTGCCGCTATCATGAAGCATCAAGATGCTCCAGGAACAACCTTTAAGCGCTGCCTTAAAACAGCAAGAGGGTTATTAGGCGAAGACGATTTCTTATTAAGCGAAATTCTCTTCAACCCACGCACTCCAAAGCAAGTGGAAGAGATACAGCTACATCTATCCGAACTGCTAGAGATTATAAAAGAAAAAGATACCCCTAAAATGAAGGAGTATCTTAAACGTGTACGTAAAAATATCGAATAACAGTTATAACGGATACTCATCAAAAGCATAAAGCTGCGTAGACAAGTAACGCTCCCCACTATCGGGGAGCAGTGCTACGATCGTCTTCCCTGCATATTCGGGCAGTTTTGCCAACTCCGTAGCGGCATACATTGCTGCTCCCGAAGAGATCCCCACCAACAAACCTTCGTGTGCGGCTAACTCTCTACTGGCTTTAAATGCTTGATCGGTTGTTACCTGCATAATTTCATCTACAATCGCTGCATTATACATCGAAGGTACAAAACCTGCTCCGATACCCTGTATTTTATGTGCGCCTGCTACGCCACCCGAAAGCACGGGCGAATCTTTTGGCTCTACAGCTATAATCTTGATGTCCGGATTGTGTGCTTTCAGCCCTGCTGCTACGCCACTTATCGTACCTCCTGTACCTACACCTGCTACAAAAACAGCTACTTCGCCAGCCGTATCTCTCCAGATCTCTTGCGCCGTAGTAATTACGTGTGTTGTTGGATTGGCAGGATTATCGAACTGTTGCAATATTACAGATCCCTTTACCTCCTTATGTAGCTCTTCGGCTTTGGCTATTGC
>CAMQTD010000123.1 GCA_947036995.1 uncultured Parabacteroides sp. | reverse complement strand
GTTTTGCCAGGAGCTAATGTTTGAAAGCCTGTAATGCTCGGATCTAACTTTAAGTTTGGTGCATTGATTGCCCATGTTTGTGGCTCGGGGCAGATGTAATCTACGTTAGCACCGTTGTTCCACAAGGTCCAATGTTTGAATTGAGAATCTACCTCATAATATACTTTGAGGTTGTTTGCCTCGTCGGTTACAATAGCGCCGAGATACGGCGTGCCATCTACAAGCATTGGTTTGGCGGTGTAGGCACTGTCTAGAATTGTTGCAAAAGGATCCATTCCCTTTTGGGTTAGCAGCTTTTCGTTGTCGTTAAGTTCTGCTAGTTTGCCCGTAGGTAAGCTGCGGTCGCTTAATTCCCATCTTTTATCGCAAGCCATCTGGATTTTATAGTTTTTGCGATCGCCACCTTTTACAAAAGGAACATTGATAGGCGTATGAAAACCTACACCAAGCGGCATTGCTTTATCGCTTAAATTGATAAACGTAGTGGTCTGCTCTAATCCTGCTGCCGAAAGCTTGAAATTCATCTTACAAACAAACGCGTGCGGGAAATCTTTAAAGATAGCATCCGTAAAGCGGTTCGAAAAGAAAGAGGCTTCGATCTCTACATAATCTTTTCCGATATGTGTATCTGTTATCGTAAAGGGTTGAGACTTGATAATTCCGTGATGGTAATTGTTTTGATCGGGCAGTGTGATGGGATATTGGTAGGTTGTGCCCTCATGCGTGTATGTTCCGTCTTCGATTCTGTTGGGAGGGAACAAGAGTGGTAAACCGAATATTTGAGGTCTTGTCTGAAATGTTTCTGCATCCGCTTCGGTTGGTGTGCGTAATACATCAACGCCCGTTTCGGTATGATATAGTTTCACTACATTTGCCCCAACTTCGGGAACCATGATTGCTTCGTATCCACCAGCTTCGAAAAGAAGCGCAGAAAGTCCTAGAAATGTAATTGTTTCGATACCCATAATTTATTAAAAGTTTAATGTTAAAAGAATTGAGTGGTTTGTGATTGTAACTCCTTAATTCAAAGTTAGTACAAACAAAATAGAGAACCAACGTTGTTCGTATTTATTTTTGTCCGAAGCCAATAAGATGGACTGTTTTCTTTTATTACTGCATAAATAGATGCTCAAACATAAATAGTTTTGAGATAAAATCGCTTTGGTGTTGTGTGTTGCCTATAAAAAGAGTATTTTTGCACCTTTATTTTTTATTTATATATACACACTTAACACGATGAATGTAAATACAGAGGAGAAGCAGGATACTTTTGAATCGCAGGCTAAAACAGATTTAATCTATGGAATAGAAGATCGTCCACCGTTTTGGGATGCTACTTTTGCAGCGTTACAACACTTGTTGGCTATTTTTGTTGCGATTATAACCCCTCCGCTGATTATAGCGAGTGCGATGAAGTTAGATGTTGAAACAACAGGTTTTTTGGTTTCGATGGCTTTGTTTGCTTCGGGAATTTCTACGTTTATTCAATGTAAGCGTGTAGGTCCTGTGGGAGCAGGATTGTTATGTATCCAGGGTACAAGTTTTTCGTTTATCGGACCTATTATTGCAGCAGGACTATCTGGCGGATTACCGCTTATCTTTGGAGCTTGTATTGCGGCAGCACCACTCGAGATGGTTATCAGCCGAACATTCAAATATTTGCGTAAAGTAATAACACCACTCGTTTCGGGAATTGTTGTATTGTTGATTGGATTGAGTCTAATCAAAGTAGGTATAATCTCTTGTGGAGGAGGTTTTTCTTCGATGGATAATGGAACGTTTGCAAGTGCCGAGAACTTAGGTATTTCGGGTTTTGTATTTGTTAGCGTAGTCTTTTTTAACCGTTGTAAGAATCGTTATTTACGCATGAGTTCGATTGTATTAGGACTGCTTGCTGGTTACGTTCTCGCTTTTGCCTTAGGTAAAGTAGATTTAGCAGCAGCGGCAAATTATAACTTTGGAACATTCAATGTACCCATGCCATTTAAATACGGACTTGATTTTAGCTGGTCTGCCTTTATCGCCATTGGTATTGTTTATATTATCACGGCTATCGAAGCAACAGGCGATGTAACCGCCAACCTAATGATTTCGGGCGAGTCTATCGAAGGCGAAAAGTATACGAAACGTGTAGAGGGTGGTATTCTTGCTGATGGATTTGATTCGATGCTAGCAGGTGTATTCAACTCTTTCCCGAACTCTATCTTTGCACAAAACAATGGTATTATACAGCTAACAGGTGTAGCAAGTCGTTACGTAGGTTATTATATAGCCGGAATGTTGGTGCTTTTAGGCTTGTTTCCTATTGTAGGAATTGTTTTCTCATTAATGCCCGATGCTGTATTAGGAGGGGCTACCCTTTTGATGTTCGGAACAGTGGCAGCCGCAGGTATTCGTATTATCTCTTCTCAAAATATAGACCGTAAAGCAACCCTCGTGTTGGCTATATCACTATCATTGGGATTGGGTGTTGAGTTAATGCCAGATATTTTACAACACGCTCCAGAGTTTATCAAGGGTATTTTTGCCTCGGGTATCACTACAGGTGGAGTGGTTGCAATTATTGCAAATTTAGTTATACGCGTAAAAGAAGATTAAAGCAAACAGAATAAAAAAACAATGGAATTATTAAAAAAGAGAATTCTTCAAGATGGTAAATGTTTTGAAGGAGGTATTTTAAAAGTTGATAGCTTTATCAATCATCAAATGGATCCTATGTTGATGCGTCAAATTGCACAAGAATTTGTAGATCGATTTAAGGGTGTTGAGATTAATAAGATTATAACAATCGAGGCAAGTGGTATTGCGCCTGCTATTATGGTGGGTTATGTATTGCAACTGCCTGTCGTATTTGTTAAGAAGAAGATGCCTAAGACGATGGAAAACATGCTTTCGGCTACGGTTTATTCTTTCACAAAAGACAGAGAATATTCAGTATGCATAAGCAACGATTTCTTGACCGAAAATGATAAAGTTCTTTTTATTGATGATTTCTTAGCCAATGGTAATGCAGCCATGGGTATGATTGATCTCATTGAGCAAGCTGGAGCAAGTTTAGCCGGAATGGGTTTCATCATTGAGAAAGCATTTCAAGATGGAGGAAAGATGTTGAGAGAGAAAAATATACATGTAGAATCGTTAGCCATTATTGATGATTTATCGAACTGTAAAATCGCTGTTCGCTAATAAAAGATTCTAAACTATAATTTTATTCTGTATAATTAAACGCCTTTTGAGCTTAGGCTTATCAAAGGATGGGGAGATAGAAATAGACGTTGTCTGTTCCCAAATAGACAACGTCCGTCACCCTAAAACCAGTAGGTATTGGGGTGGTACACACTAGTCTATTGGAAGAAGAACAGTAGTCTATTTTTTGCTGCATAGGTTCTGCTCGATTCTATAAAACGCATATAGGGCTTCATTTGTCGGCAAGACGAATGAAGCCCTATATGCGTTTTATGGGATAAGCCTATTTATAGAAAATCAGGAGCGATCTCTAGTGCATTTGGCTTGCCAATATCGAGAAGTCTCAGCTCGTCCATCGGATAGGCATGAATATCTGTTTTCGCAGCAATAGAGAGGAAGAAGTTGATGATAGAGAATTTTCCTGTCCACTCATCCATCCACTCAAATATTCTTGGAGATAGTATATATATACCCCCAAAGGCATATTGGGTATGCATTTCTAGATTGAAATCGGGAAAATGAGATTTAATCTCTCCGGTTTCTTTATTGTGCCATCCGCATAATTGATTCTCTTTATTAAAGAGTAGATAACGAGACGTGTCACGTTTGCTAACCAGTAGTGTAGCCAACGGATCGGTTTCGATATGACTTTGGTATAGCTTTTGTATATCTACATTCGAGAGTATATCCACATTGTGTACTAAGAAAGGCTCATCACCATCCAAGAAGGGTTGTGCTTTTTTGATAGCGCCACCTGTATCTAGTAGGTAATCTCTTTCGTCAGATATTTGAATGTCAATACCAAAATTATTGTTTTGGGCTAGGAAATCGATAATTTGATCGCCTAAGTGGTGGATATTAACAACGATCTTATCAACCCCCGCCAATTTAAGTTTGAGGATTAAATGCTCAATCATAGGTTTTCCATCCACAGGAATCAGAGCCTTTGGCGTTGTATCTGTCAAAGGTTTCAAACGTGCGCCCATTCCGGCAGCAAGGATCATTGCTTTCATACGGTTGCTTTGAATAGTTGTTCTATATTTTGTTCTCTATGAATCAAATTTATGGCTACACCATATTGAGCATGCAGCTGCTCGGCAAGGTGTTGCGCTGCATAAACAGAGCGGTGCTGACCACCTGTACAACCAAAATTGATTGCTAAGTTGGTAAAGCCACGTGTAATGTATTGCTCTACGGATTGCTCCGTTATAGCGTACACTGCGGTGAGGAAATGATGCATATCTTTCTCATTATTTAAAAAAGTGATGACTGATTGGTCTAATCCAGTGAGTGTTTTGTATTCGTCGTATCTGCCTGGATTATGGATGGCACGACAATCAAAAACAAATCCACCTCCATTACCAGACAGATCCTGAGGTATGCCTCGCTTGTACGAAAAGCTGGTTATTTGAACAGTTAGTTTGCTAGAATTCATATTATAGGAGTTGAATATTGTTTTAATTCAGTAATCTTAAATAATAATTGACTAATGTACGGAAAATTTGTGAAATTATGCTTCAATAACTCCCTTAAATTATTAATTGCGTACGGAATGCTTTGGATAAAATGCTCCTTGCGTTCAAAATACCCTCTATATCCATAAGCACCCAATACCTGAATGGTTCTGAATAGGACGAAGTAGATCAAGTTTTTATTGAACTCCTCGCGGCTAATTGTTGCATAGGGGCGAAGCGCTTCTATATAGGTGTCGATAAAAAGCGTGCGCTCCTTGTCGGTGAAGTTAGCCTTGGCTTGCCAAAGGAACGAGGCGAGATCGTAGTAGATCGGACCTTTTCGTCCCCCTTGAAAGTCGATAAATGTTGGTTTACCGTCGTGAATCATTACATTACGCGATTGGAAATCGCGATACATAAAGGCGTTATCTGTTGTAAGCAGCAGTGTGTCTGCTAATCTTTCGAAATCATCTTCAAGCAAATCTTCTTGAAAATCGAGCGAAGTGCTTTTTAAAAAGCAATACTTGAAGTAGTTCAAGTCCCACATGATGGTGCGTCTGTTAAACGTTGGTTGTGGGTAGCACTGGTTAAAGTCAAAATCTTTAGCCCCCTCAAACTGAAAGCGAGGCAGGGCTTGCATGGTTTGATGCAGTAGGTGTATGGCATCCGAAGAGAGATCTCCCGTAGCTGTGCGTTGCGTGATTAAATCAAACAACGCGATGTTCCCTAAATCCTCTTGCAGATAAGATTGTTTGTCGCTGCTATGCGCGATAAGTTTGGGTACAGGCAACCCTGCATTTTGAAAATGCTTAGCCATGTAAATAAAAGCGTTATTCTCTTCGGTCGAAGTTCCTATCACACCAATAAGTGACTGGTGTTCGCTTTTGATTCTATAATATTGCCTGTTTGAACCGGCTAAGGGCAACTGCTCCATCGACTGGATAGGTTCGCCTATTTGTTGATTAAAAAGATTTTTGAGATAACTCTCTTCCATATAAAACGTTTTGTTTACGCTACGAAGTTACAATATATTCTCAAAAAACGGATTGTTATTTTGCGAAAAGATATTTTACTCGAATGCTGTAAACGCAAAGAAGCACTGCGATTATATTATATCGCAGCGCTTCTTTGCTTATAGTCAGTACAACACGGTATCTAGTTATATCAGAACTGAGCTGATATTTTCTAAAAAGAATGTGTTATATATGTTATCTTAAATAATGCCTTGAGCCATCATTGCTTTAGCAACTTTCATAAATCCTGCAATGTTTGCACCATTTACGTAGTTTACTGTACCATCAGCTTCTGTTCCGTAAGCAACACATTGTGTGTGGATAGAGCTCATGATGCTTTTAAGTTTAGAATCAACCTCTTCAGCACTCCAAGAGATGTGCATTGAGTTTTGAGTCATCTCAAGACCAGAAGTAGATACACCACCAGCATTGGCAGCTTTACCTGGAGCATAAAGAATTTTAGCAGCTAAGAATACCTCTACAGCCTCAGGAGTCGAAGGCATGTTAGCCCCTTCAGATACGGCAAAACAACCGTTTGCAAGAAGTGCCTCAGCATCGTCGCCATTCAATTCGTTTTGTGTAGCACTTGGCATAGCGATATCACATAGTTCGCTCCAAGGACGTCCACCCTCTACGTATTTACAGTTGTATGTTTCTGCATACTCTTTGATACGTCCGCGGTATAGGTTTTTAAGCTCCATGATGTAAGCTAGTTTTTCGCTATCAATACCATCCTCGTCGTAGATATAACCAGCCGAGTCAGACATTGTAACTACTTTAGCACCAAGAGAGATTAATTTTTCAGTTGTATATTGTGCCACGTTACCCGAACCTGAAACAGCTACTACTTTACCTTTAATATCAATATTTCTGGTTTTAAGCATTTCTAATAAGAAATATACGTTACCATAACCTGTAGCTTCGGGACGAATCAATGAACCACCCATTTCAAGGCTTTTACCAGTGAATGTACCTGTGTTTGCTTTCGCTAGTTTTTTATACATACCGTACATGTAGCTAACTTCGCGTCCACCTACACCGATATCTCCTGCTGGAACATCTGTGTCAGGACCAATATGGCTCCACAATTCCAATACAAAAGCTTGGCAGAAACGCATAATCTCAGCATTTGATTTGCCTTTAGGGTTAAAGTCTGATCCACCTTTACCACCACCCATTGGAAGTGTTGTTAGTGCATTTTTGAAAGTTTGCTCAAAAGCAAGGAATTTTAAGATTGAAGGAGTTACCGAAGAGTGGAAGCGTAAACCTCCTTTATATGGGCCAATAGCGTTGTTGTGCTGTACGCGGTACGCCATGTTTACATGCACTGCACCTTTATCATCTTGCCATGTGATACGGAAAGAGAAAATTCTGTCAGGAATACAAAGACGCTCAATTAAGTTGTTTTTCTCAAATTCTGGATGTTGATTATACACATCTTCGATACTCATTAACACTTCTTCTACGGCCTGAATATACTCTGGCTCATTAGGAAATCTTCTTTTCAAATTGTCAATTACTTCTAATGCCTTCATAAGAGCTAAAATTTATGATGTTATACTTATATATAATTCGGTAGTAAACTTTACTAATACTGCAAAGGTAAGTTTTTATTTTGAATATCAAAATAAATGAAAGTATAAATGCAAAATAAATATCATTTAGATACTTATTCAGTCTTTTGCATGTAATTTTATTCGTCCACCTTTCTTTTGCTTTTGTATATAGGGACAAATACAATGATCCCCGATACGATGATTATGAATATTGTCGAAATGTCAATTTTCACTGAATACGTCAATAGGAGATAGCATAATGCTCCCCAAAGTAAGGTTAAACAAACTATTTGACTGTCTGATATTTTTCTTTTTGCCATG
>CAMQTD010000122.1 GCA_947036995.1 uncultured Parabacteroides sp. | reverse complement strand
TTTGATTCGGATTCTTACCGCTCTCCTCCACCCACTGCACGATACAGATTGATCACCCCTTGTATCTCATTATACCTATCAGAAGACTCTGTTAGCTCTGCTTGTAGCAGTGTGTTTTGAGCGGTGAGTACTTCGAGGTAGTTTGCGCTACCGTTCTGCATCAATAGTTTGGAGCTTCTTACAGCTTTTGTTAATATGCTGACTTGGCGTGCATCTAGTACGAGGCGTTTCTGCGCTGTTTGCAGTTGAGTCATAGCATTGTTAACCTCTACACCAGCATCGAGTATGGCTTGGTTGAATTGCAATAGGGCTTGCTCTTGCTTCGCTTTGGATATTGTTACTTGTCCTCTTAGTACGCCAGCGTTGAAGATGGGTTGCACGATAGAGCCGATAGCGTTGAATAACCAATCCCCTGGATTCGTGATTCCACCGCCACCGCTGTTCGTAAATCCTGCTGCACCGCTTAGGGTGATGTTAGGGTATAGCGCCGAACGCGATTCGTTGGTTGCATAGAATGCTTGTGCCAAGCTGTACTCTGCAACACGTATATCGGGGCGATTGCTTAATAGTTGTAGCGGAACACCGTGCGATAGTTCGGTTGGGAATAAGACTGCTGTTAATACACCTCGTTCGATGCGTTGAGGTGTAACGGATAATAGAGCGGAGAGTGCATTTTCTAACTCTGCGATTTGTTTTTCCGTTGTTATAATTTGAGCAGCGAGCGCTATGGTGTTTGCTTCGCTCTGTAGAACGGAGGCTTGATTGGTGTTACCTGCTTTTTTGAGCGCTTCCATGGTGCGGAGGTTCTCTTTCCAGTTCTGTTCCGTATCCTTGCTAATGTTGAGTTGCTTGTCTAACAATAGGAGGGAGTAGTAGCTGTTTGCAATGGTGGCGATTAGCTGTGTTTTCACAGCTTGCTCGTATGCTTTGCTCTGCTCGAACGCCATTTTACTACGCTCTTTTGCGTTGCGTATTTTTCCAAAGATATCTACCTCCCAGCTTGCAGCCAATGAGAGGTTATATGTTTGGGTTGTGGCGCTGTTGAAATTTGAAACACCTGCTTGAGGTGTAGCATTGAGCGTAGGCAGATAGGCAAGGCGTGCTGATCGCAGTGCCACTTCTGCCTGCTCCACGTTGAGGTGGGCAACAGCTAAGCTGGTATTATTTTCCAGTCCAAGCTCGATGAGAGCTTGGAGTTTAGCATCGGTAAAGAATGTTTGCCACGGTATTGAGGCAATCGTTGTTGTATCGTTTGTTGCTTCGATAAAACGGAATAGGCTATCAACCTCCAATGTCTCTTTGGGACGTTCGTAGCTGGAGTAGAGCGAGGTACAGCTTGATAGCATATATCCTGCTGCTACCAGCAATGTATATTTTATTTTAGTAATCATCATAGGGATGTATTAACGTTATTAATCTTCAATTTTTGGGAGCACCCTTGCAGGCATAAACTTCTCTTGCATCGCTTGGAATACGATAAAGAGTGCAGGAACGATAAATATCAGTGCCACCGTACCAATCACCATACCACCCACAACACCTACACCTAGCGAGATGTTTCCATTTGCTCCAGCACCTGTTGAGAATACCAACGGGATCATACCAAATATTAAGGTTAGTGAGGTCATTAAGATAGGACGTAGACGCACCTTGGCTGCTTCGATCGCTGCTTGTGTGATAGACATTCCGGCACTGCGACGCTCAGAGGCGTATTCCGTGAGAAGGATGGCTGTCTTTGCCAACAGTCCGATCAGCATGATTAATCCTGTCTGCATATAGATGTTGTTTGGAACTCCCAACATGAAGGCAAACAAAAAGCTACCTGCTAGTCCGAACGGAACAGAAAATATTACTGCCAATGGAATAAACAAACTTTCGTACAGTGCACACAGAATAAGGTATATAAAGATAATACATATCGCAAAGATGATTGCAGTGGTATTGCTCGATTTAGACTCTTCGCGCGACATACCGCCAAACTCCAATCCATATCCTACTGGTAGTGTTGCTGCTGCAACCTCGCGAATTGCCTCGATAGCCTGCCCAGAACTGAACCCTTCGGAAGGTGTTCCGTTAGCAGAGATAGAAGGGAAGAGGTTGAAGCGTGAAAGATTCTCTGCACCGTAAATCTTTTCCATCTTTACATACTGACCAACAGGAGACATCTCGCCTGAGGCATTTCTTACATATATATTATCTAATGCTTCAACATCTAAGCGATTGTTTGGTGCCGCTTGGATCATTACACGATAGAGTTTAGAATACTTGTTCATATTCGAAGCGTAGTTTCCACCAATGTATCCCGAGATGGTACTCAAAACCGATGTTGGCGATACACCATTGCGTTTACAGCGTGCAGCATCTACATCGAGCATGTATTGAGGATATCGCGTATCGAACGTTGTGGTAGCGCGGGCAATCTCTTCTCTTTGGTTTAGCGCCAAAAGAAAGGCTTGTGTATGCTTGAAGAGGTCGTCTATAGTACCCCCTTTACGATCTTGAATATGCACCTCAAAACCATTGTTCACACCATATCCTGCCACCATTGGCGGTGCAAAGGCGAGTACTTCTGCAGATGTTATGCTAGCTGTTTTGACGTATATCTTTTTCAATATGCTTCTTATATCTTGCCCCTTTTCGGTGCGTTCGTCCCAATTTTTGAGACGGACGATAAACATACCATTTGCCGAACCCGTTGAGGCGAGGATACTATTACCTGCCACAAGTAGTGTGTGTTCGATCTCATCTATAGAGCGTATCTTTTTCTCTATTTCCTGCATTACCTTCTCTGTCTCTACAAGTGTAGTACCAGGAGAAGTACGGACGTTCACAAAAATACTACCCATATCTTCGTTCGGAACAAGAGCGGTTTTTGTATTTGCCATCAATACGAATAGTGCCACAACCGAGAGTACTACAAGCGTACCTGCAAGCCATCTGCGCTTAATAAAGAACAAAACATGAAATTTATATTTAGATACAACCTTGTGAAAGGCAGCCTCAAAAGCAACGTGAAAGCGAGACGAGAAGCTCAACTTATCACCTCCTTCGCTGTCAGCGTGCGGCGTCATAATCAATGCACATAGTGCTGGACTTAGCGTAAGCGCATTCACTGTAGATATTGCAACCGCAATCGCCATTGTTACACCAAACTGTGTGTAGAAAGTTCCTGTAGTTCCACCCATAAAACAGATCGGCACGAACACCGCCATAAACACAATCGTAGTGGTTACAAGTGCTGAAGTAATCCCTTGCATTGCCTTAACCGTAGCCACGTAGGGCGATTTCTCACCCTCGTCGAACTTTGCCTGCACGGCTTCGACTACCACAATCGCATCATCTACCACTGTACCAATTACGAGTACGAGTGCAAACAGCGTAAGCAAATTCAAACTAAATCCTGCCACATAGATAAACGCAAACGTACCAATCAGTGATACAACGATTGCCACGAGTGGTATAAACGTAGAGCGAAGACTTTGCAAGAATACATACACCACCAAGATTACAAGCAAGATAGCCTCAAGTAGAGTTTTGATAACATTGGCAATCGAGGCATCAAGGAAATCTTTGGTACTCATCAAATCGACAATCTCTAAACCCTTAGGTAGATCGGCGCGCACCTCTTCGAGTAGGGTGTCAATCTCTTTAATTACCTCATTTGCATTGGAGCCAGAGGTTTGTGCAATCATACATCCACGGGCATCCGATCCGAGCATGGAGCTATTAATGTCATATTGCACAGCACCTAATTCGATGGTAGCAACATCCTTTAGATGTAGTGTTTCGCCGTTGGTGAGCGATTGGATCACGATGTTTTCGAAGTCCACCTCGTTCTCGTACCGCCCAACGTAGCGTAAACTGTACTGGAAACTATTTTCCGAATTTGCTCCAAGTGTTCCCGTTGGGAACTCAATGTTCTGCTCGTCTAGTACCTTTGTAATATCTGAGGGCATCAACCCATATTGTGCCATCTTGTACGGATCAAGCCAGATGCGCAAGGCATAATCAGAACCAAGTACTGTAACATCACCTACACCTGATACACGTGAGATACGTGGTTCGAGGTTAATCTTCATATAATTGGAGATGAAGTCACCATCAAAACTTCCATCCGGACTGTGAAGCGCCAACACCTTTAGGTTACTTGACTGGCGCTTACGCACCATCACGCCCGAACGTGTAACCTCTGCTGGTAGTAAGCCTTGGGCTACAGCGATGCGGTTCTGCACATTCACCATTGCCATGTCGGCATCTGTTCCTTGTTGAAAATATACGGTGATATTTGCCGTTCCACTATTTGAGGCAGAAGATGTCATGTAGAGCATATCCTCTACACCATTGATCGCCTCCTCGAGCGGAACAACCACACTTTTTTGTACCGTTGATGAGTTCGCACCCGTATAAGAGGCGCTTACACTGATGGTCGGTGGTGCTATTTCGGGAAACTGTTCCACTGGTAGCATCACAAGCCCAATAAGCCCCAGAAACACAATCACCACGGAGATAACGCCTGAGAGGATTGGTTTATCTATAAATCTTTTTATATTCATTGTTTTATGCTTTTCGATCGGTTACTTTTTATCCTTACCTGCTATCGGCGCCTTGCCTTGATTGCCTTTAATTGCTGCACCCTCGCGCACCAAACCAGCACCTTCAGAGATTATCTCTTCGCCGCTTTCAAGTCCACTCTCTACGATGTAGTTTTTGCCATCATTAAGCGGATACACTTTTACTTCGGCTGCCGAGGCTTTGCCGTTTACGGCTTTGTAGACGAATACTTTGTTTTGTAATTCGAAGGTTGCCGCTTTCGGTATTACAATTACATCCTTTAGTTTGGTCTCTATCACCACACGTCCGCTACCACCGTTGCGTAGCATCTTTTCGGGGTTTTCAAACATTGCACGCAGTGCCACTGAGCCTGTAGATTGCTCTACAATGCCACTTATCGCATCCACTTTGCCTTTGTGCAGATAGGGCGAACCGTCGCTTAGGATTAATTCCACGGCTGGCAGTTTTGCTAAGAGTTGGTCTACAGATCCATGTAGGCGAGTTTGTGCCAATATTTGCGCTTCGCTCATAGAGAAGTAAACGTGCATGGATTTATCATTCGAAACAGCTACAAGTGGTTTCGTGATGGTTTGACTCACCAACGAACCGACACGGTAATTAATCATCCCCGCTACACCATCGACTGGACTTTTCACGGCTGTATACGATAGATTATTGCGTGCATTTAATGCTTGTGCCTCTGCTTGTGCGAGGTTTGCACTGGCTGCTAGTAGGTTGTTTTCGGCAGTTTGTAATTCGTAGTCCGAGATTACCTGTTCGTCAAACAGTGCTTTACGGCTTTTGGCATTCAGCGCTGCTGTTGCGTGTGCGGCTTTGCTGCTTTTTACGTTTGCTTCTGCCGTAGCCAAGGCTGCTTTGTAGGGAACTTGGTCTATCACGAAAAGCGTTTCCCCTTTCTTAACAGCTGCGCCTTCGTTGAGATGTATCGCTGTAATCACGCCCGACACCTGTGGACGAAGTTCTACAAACTGCTCGCCACGGATTGAGGCGGTGTAGTAGTTGCTAACCGAACTATTGCTGCGCGTAGCAGTCAATGTTTTGTAACTCTTTGCGGGCATCTGTCGTGTGGGCTTGTCGCAAGAGACTATAACCGTGGCGAGTAATGCGATCAATCCGAGACTTAAACTTCTGACTTGTTTCATTTTATTTTACTTGTTTTATCTATTGATTTCTGCTTTAAGCTATCAAATGTACTTAGTTTTACTGGTGATTTATATAGCGCATAATCCATGTAGTGGCAAACAACATAAATGTGGTGGCTAAATGCATTCGAAAGGGTTTGTAGATTGCTATCTAATAATGTAATTTTGCAGTATGAAGATCAGAGAGAAGAAAATATTTCGATATATAAACATAGTACATGCACTGGCAATTATACCAGTGATTCTTTTTCTACTACCCATCGGTAGATTGATGGCGAAAGATCCTTGTGCGCTGTTTATTTTTATCTCATACGTTGTATTGATTTACTACATTAATCACAGGTTTAATATTCCTGCGCTAATTATAAAGCGGCGCTTTTGGTATGCAACGGCTATTTTGCTTGTAACGGTTTTTGTAACCTATTTGTTTGATCAGTTTTCAGTCAAAGAGGCGCCGCCCGAAATAGTTGAGTCGTTTCCTAACCTGCTCGAAAACCTGCGCTCACGTACAATATGGTCGCTCTATATTATTAATATGAGTTTTGGACTGATGACGGGGTTAGTTACCGAACTTTATCGCCAGATTCTCCACCGCCAAGCCATCGAGAGCGAAAAAAACAAAGCGGAGATTGCACTCTATAAGTCGCAGATCAACCCTCACTTTATGTTTAACACACTGAATACATTGTACGGACTTTTCATCTCCAAATCTGGTAATGCGGAGGATATGTTTATTAAATTTACCAATATACTGAAGTATATGTATCTGAATGCCGAACAGGATCAGATCACTTTTGAAGAGGAGATCAATTATATACAAGAATATATTGACCTACAATCGTTGCGTCTCGGTCGCCACACAAAAGTTGATGTACATTATGAAATAGATGATAACAGCGCGATGATAGCACCGATGATTCTGATAACATTTGTAGAGAATGCCTTTAAATACGGTATCTCATCTACTACAAATAGTCTAATCTCGATCTCAATAGAGCTGAAAGATGGTATGTTACGGTTTAATTCGACCAATGGTATTTACAATCGGAGCAAGCAGATAGCAAGCGGCATTGGAATAGAGAATTGTCGCAAGCGGTTAGAACTGCTCTACCCCTCGAAATATACGCTCCTTTGCGAACCCAACGAACAGATGTTTAACGTAACCCTAACCATACAACTATGAAATGTATTGCCATAGACGACGAGCCGATAGCACTCTCAATAATCAGTAATTTCTGTCAGCGACATGGCGGTTTGCAACTTATCGATGTATATGACGATCCGTTGCAAGGTGTTGCTGCCATTGCGCGCGACAAACCCGACCTGTTATTTCTCGATATTGAGATGAACGACCTTTCTGGTCTTGATATCGCCGAACAGCTGCCCGAAGGTGTGATGGTAATTTTTACCACTGCCCATGCCAACTATGCACTGGATAGTTACGAATTTCGCGCCATCGATTTTTTGCATAAGCCTTTTTCGTATGCTCGCTTCGATAAAGCTGTTACGCGTGCGCTCGAAACCCTCGAACATAAAAAGATTGTGCACACGGCAAGTCTCGAGTCTGAAAATCAATTTATCACGATCAAAGTAGCGTATCGCAACGTATCAATAGATACCTCCAAGATTCTATACATAGAGGCAATGGATAATTACATCAAAATTTTTACAGCTAACGAACGTATGATTCTCTCCCAAATGAGTCTCAAAGCAATCGTAGAGCTGCTTCCAGAGGGGCGATTTGTGCGGATTCATCGTTCGTTTATTGTGTCAAAGTTGCGAGTTTCCTCGTACACCAAACAGACCGTAAAACTAAAAGCATCTACTAAAATAGAACTTCCCGTAGG
>CAMQTD010000121.1 GCA_947036995.1 uncultured Parabacteroides sp. | reverse complement strand
AGAGCAGGTGTTAAACTTAACACCCGAAGAGACTCTTCAGGTGTGGAACTACCTGGTGAAGAACTACGAGCCGCAAAACAGAGTATACCGTTATAACTTCTTTTTTGATAACTGCTCTACCCGTCCACGCGATATTATAGAGCAGAACCTAACAGGCAAACTAAATTACGGAACAAAAGAAGATTCGGTAACCTTTCGTGATCTGATCAATCACTGCACACGTAACTTCACTTGGTTGACGTTTGGCTGCGACTTAGCCCTTGGAGCACCTACAGACGATGTTGCAACGGCATATCAAAAAATGTTTCTGCCTCAATATCTTTTACACGGTTTTGAGCATGCAACCATTGAGCAAGCTGATGGATCGAAACGGAAATTGGTTAAAGAAACAAATCAAATAGCGGAGGGCGATAAAGGCGATAGTATACAAGAGTTATTTACCCCGTTGGTGGTAGGTTGGCTCTCATTTGCTTTAGGACTCATTATATTACTGTTCGAATATAAGAAGCGTAAACATTATTGGTGGATAGATGCTGTTTTATTCTTTATTGCAGGTATTGCAGGATTTATCATCTTCTTTTTAGCTAACTTTTCGGAGCATCCATGCATGCATCCAAACTGGTCGTTGGTATGGTTAAACCCAATACAATTGGTTGCTGCAATATTGTTTTTAGTAAAAAGAGCCAATTTTGTGGGTTATTATTATCATTTTATTAACTTTGCAGTGCTATTGTTGTTTTTAATGTGCTGGAACATCGTTCCACAATACTTAAATATAGCATGCATTCCATTTATTCTGCTCCTTTGGAGCCGTTCGTTTAGTGGAGTAGTAGCATATATAAGACTCGAAAGATCAGGAGATAAAAAATGAAAAAGTTATTAACATCGCTTATTGCGGTATTCGCTATATCACACATACAAGCACAACAGGAGTTGCCAAAACTGGTCGTCTACATCACTGTAGATCAGTTGAGGGGTGATTATATTGACTATTTTTACAATACATTCGGAGAGCGTGGATTTAAACGATTGCTTAATCAAGGAGTCGTTTATAATAACGTGCGCTTTGAATTTACAAATATAGACCGATCATCGGCTATTGCCACGATGATGACAGGAAGCAATCCATGCTTTCACGGTATCACTGACAATAAAACATACGATTTTGTAGATAATAAAGAGATCTCTTCTTTGGAAGATAAAGCCTTTTTAGGAAACTACACAACAGATAACTATTCGCCTAAAAACCTATTTGGTTCTACCATAGGAGACGAATTGATGATCGCTTCGAACGGTAGGAGCGAGGTCTATTCTATTGCACCCAATGCCGAAGAGGCGATCCTCTCTGCAGGTCATGCTGCGAATGGAGCCTTTTGGATTGATAATTACAATGGAAAGTGGGCTACTACAACCTATTATAAAGATGCGCCATGGTACGTAGACCGTAGCAATAGTGGGGTAGAAGCACTTGCTTCACGTGTAGAAGAGCTGGTGTGGAATCCAGTAATGCCACTTAATAAATATACAGCATTTCCCTATTTATTAGATGATCTGCCATTCTCTTATACATTCAATCCAAAATCGTCGGCATGCTACTTTAACCTCAAAACATCGCCTTTTGTTAATAAAGAAGTTACAAGTTTAGCGAAACAATTTCTTGAGAATGGTGCTTTTGGTACACGTAGTTGTCCCGATATGCTATCCATAACCTACTATGCAGGTAAGTATAGAGGCGTTATGGCAAAAGAGTACACAGCAGAAATACAAGATACCTACATTCAGTTAGATAAAGATATTGAGAATCTACTCGATGTAATTGATAAGAAAGTAGGACTCGTTAATACCCTTGTTGTATTCACCGGTACAGGACATTATAAAACCGAAGAGAACTATTCAGAAGGATTAAGCCTGAGTGGTGGAACATTTCACCCCGACCGTTGTGTAGCACTGCTCAATATGTACCTTATGGCTATGTATGGACAGAAAAACTGGGTAAAGGCGTATTACAACAATCAAATATATTTCGACAGAAAAGTAATTGAAGAAGCAAAAGTAGATTTAAACGAAATACAAACCAAAGCAGCCGAATTTATACTCGAGTTTAGTGGCGTACAGCATGTAACCACAGACAAAAGTTTGCGTGCAGGCTATTGGAACGAAAGCACTGCAAACTTTCGTAACGGAACACATCATCTGAAGCGAGGCGACTTAATTGTCGAACTTCAGCCAGGATGGAAAGTTGAAGATGGCGACACCAAAAAGCCAACCATTGTGCGTAACAGCGCAGTGATTGCTCCCGTTATATTTATGGGAAATGGGCTTGTGGCAACGCGCATACACCGAGAGATCAAAGCAACAGAGATTGCGCCTACGGTCTCTTACATTTTAAGGATTCGTTCGCCTAACGCATCGGAAGACGCCCCTTTGCATGAGATTACGAACAAAAAATAACAAGAAAATAAAATAACAAATTATATGGGATTTAATGAATTTATGACGAAGCTCTTTGGTAACAAAGCGCAACGAGACCTTAAGGAGATACAACCGTACATCGACCAGATTAAAGCAGTGTATCCATCAATTGAAGCACTTTCAATAGACGAACTACGTAGCAAGATAGACGAAATCAAACAACGTCTACAAGATTCAGTAGCTGAAGAGAAAGCGAAAGTAGAAGAGATTCGTGCCGGAATTGACCAAAAAGAACTTGAAGAAAGAGAAGCTATTTGGGCAGAAGTAGACACCATCGAGAAAACGATGATTGAGAAGATGGAAACTGTACTTACAGAATCACTTCCAGAGGTATTCTCTGTTGTTAAAGAGACTGCAAAGCGCCTTTCTGAATCGCCAGAACTTACAGTAAACGCAACTGAATTTGACCGTGAATTAGCAACTACACACGACTTTGTACGCATCGAAGGCGACAAAGCGATCTGGTCTAACACATGGAAAGCAGGCGGAAACGATATGACTTGGAACATGGTTCATTACGATACACAGCTTTTTGGTGGAGTCGTATTGCACCGTGGTAAAGTAGCAGAGATGGCTACAGGTGAGGGTAAAACATTAGTTGCTACGCTTCCTGTATTCTTAAATGCATTAACACGTAAAGGAGTACACATTGTAACGGTAAATGATTACCTATCAAAACGTGACTCGGAGTGGATGGGACCATTGTATATGTTCCACGGATTGTCAGTAGATTGTATTGATAAGCACCAACCAAACTCAGATGCACGTCGTAAAGCATACAATGCAGACATTACATTTGGTACAAATAACGAATTTGGTTTTGACTACCTACGCGATAATATGGCTGTAGGTTCTAAAGACCTTGTTCAACGCAAACATAACTATGCAATCGTAGATGAGGTCGACTCTGTTTTGATTGATGATGCCCGTACCCCTTTGATTATCTCAGGACCAGTACCTCGTGGTGAGATTCAATTATATGAAGAGTTTCGTGCGAACGTAGATGTAGTAGTAAATACACAAAAGAACTGGTGTACAAAACTACTTACTGAAGCGAAAAAGATGATGCAAGATGCAGATCCTAAAGTAAAAGAAGAAGGAACACTTTTCTTATACCGTTCGTTCAAAGGATACCCACGCAACAAATCATGTATTAAATACTTGAGTGAGCCAGGTGTTAAAGCAGCAATGCTTAAGATCGAAGAGCAGTATATGGCGGAGAATATGCGTAATATGCACCTCGTAACAGACGTGCTTTATTTCGTTATCGACGAGAAAAACAACAGCATCGAGTTAACAGATAAAGGTATCGACCTTTTAACAGGTAATACTGACGATGCAAACTTCTTTATCCTTCCAGATATCGCTTCTGAACTTTCTGCATTAGAAAATGCACAAGGAACAGAAGAGGAGATTCAAACCCAAAAGGATGTTATCATGGCAAACTATTCGGTTAAATCGGAGCGTGTACACACGATCAACCAATTACTAAAAGCCTATACACTGTTCGAAAAAGACGACGAATATGTAGTAATGGATAATAAAGTAATGATCGTAGACGAGCAAACAGGTCGTATCATGGATGGTCGTCGTTACTCTGACGGACTACACCAAGCGATCGAAGCCAAAGAGGGTGTACGTGTAGAGGCAGCAACACAAACATTTGCAACCATTACGCTTCAGAACTACTTCCGTATGTACAACAAACTTTCGGGTATGACAGGTACAGCAGAAACAGAAGCAGGTGAGCTATGGGACATCTATAAATTGGACGTTGTGGTAATTCCAACCAACCGCCCAATCCAACGTAATGATATGAACGATCGTATCTACAAAACAAAACGCGAAAAGTATGCAGCCGTAATCGAAGAGATTGTTGTGTTGGTAGAAGCTGGTCGCCCCGTGTTAGTAGGTACAACATCGGTTGATATTTCAGAATTATTGAGCCGAATGCTTACGATGCGTAAAATTCAACACAATGTGCTGAATGCGAAAATGCACCAACGTGAAGCAGAAGTTGTAGCGCAAGCCGGACAACGTGGTATGGTTACGATTGCAACCAATATGGCAGGTCGTGGTACCGACATTAAATTATCAACAGAAGTGAAAGCTGCAGGTGGTTTAGCGATCTTAGGTACAGAGCGTCACGAGTCTCGTCGTGTAGACAGACAGTTAAGAGGTCGTGCTGGTCGTCAAGGTGATCCAGGATCTTCTGTATTCTATGTATCATTAGAAGATGATTTGATGCGTTTGTTCGCTTCTGAAAAGATTGCCGCATTGATGGACCGTTTAGGTTTCCAAGAGGGCGAAGTTTTAGAGCACAGCATGCTAAGCAAATCAGTAGAACGTGCACAGAAGAAAGTTGAAGAGAATAACTTCGGTATCCGTAAGCGTCTGCTTGAGTATGATGATGTAATGAACTCTCAACGTACTGTAATCTATACACGTCGTCGCCACGCCTTAATGGGTGAGCGTATCGGACTTGACGTAGTAAATACACTTTATGATACATCAGTATCATTGATCGAAGAGTTTGTTGATGCAGCAAATTACGAAGGATTCAAATTAGAACTGTTCAAAACATTCGCAATGGAATCTCCATTCACGAATGAGGAGTTCCGTTCAATGAAGGCACAACAGCTAGTTGACACCTTATTTGATGCAGCTTTAGCTACATTGAAGCGTAAGGGAGAACATATGGCAGAGGTGGCTCATCCTGTAATCAAGCAGGTATTTGAAAACCAAGGAGCGATGTACGAAAACATTATGATTCCGGTAACAGACGGCAAGCGCATGTATAATGTATCTTGTAACCTGAAAGAGACTTACGAGTCTGAATCTAAATCAATCGTAAAAGCATTCCAAAAAGCTGTAATACTACATACGATAGATGATTCTTGGAAAGAGCACTTGCGTGAGATGGACGATCTTCGTCACTCTGTACAGAATGCTAGCTACGAGAACAAAGATCCATTGTTGATTTACAAATTAGAGTCGTACAACTTGTTTAAATCAATGGTTGATGTGATGAATCGCAAAACAGTTGCTATCTTAATGCGTGGTCAGATTCCAGTAAGAGAAGAAGCACCTGCGGAGCAATCAGCACCACAGCAGCAAGTAGAAATACAACAAGCAGCACCAGAGAAACGTCAAGACTTGAGCAAATATAAAACGCAGAAAGAAGATCTATCTGCTCCAACGCCAGCCGTTGAAACACGCGTAAAGCAAGAGCCTGTTCGTGCCGAAAAGCAAGTAGGTAGAAACGATCTTTGTCCATGTGGAAGTGGTAAGAAATATAAAGCATGCCACGGTAAGGGTTTATAAATCTTAGGTTATAAATAAAAAGGAACGGTCTAAGTTCGAGGTAATCAAACCTCGAACTTAGACCGTTCCTTTTTTTGTTATACATCACTTCTCTGCGCCTGCCTCGACATCCCTCTAGGGGTTTTTTTTCAATTCCTCTATCACTCTATCACTTTTTCGTATAACTGTCTGATAATAGGGTGTTTAAAAAAATACCCTCTATCACTTCTCTATCACTTTACTATCACTCCTCTATCACTCTTTTTTATTGTTCATTTTTGTATTATGTGCAGGTAAATGCGGAAGCTGTAAAAGTGGATATTTCCTACCTTTATATCTTGTTAAAGTACTTATGTAAAGTGAATTACATACTATCTTTTTTTGAAAAAAGTACGGACTTTTTGTTGCTGACACCCGGGTCTCAAGCCGCTGACACCCGGGTGGTAATGGGTCTGACACCCGGGTGTCAGCGGATTTGGGGTGTAGATTTTTTCTATTTTTAATATAGTGCGCAACATTTTAGGTGGTGATTTTGTCGAGGCATGGTTGTGGTGTGCGTGCAAATTTGTGCTTTGTGGTCAAAAAAAGATTAGCACAAGTTTTTAATTAAAAAGATAACGAAAAATAAAAATAATTTGTACATTTGGCAACGAGGATTATATACTGTTTAATAAGGTATATATATGATTTTGAGTAAATTCGTTTATTAAATCTATATAATATGAAATACGTTGTAGCTATTGCATTACTATTTACATTAGGGTGTGCCGATGATTCCAATAATGAGGCACACGAAATCACAAAAATCAAATTAGACAACACATCCAATATCGATGCAGATTTTGAACTGAATATTGAGGATATATGCGACAGCGTAAACTATATTCTTCTCGAAAGCAATGATAGTGTGTTGATTGGCGAGATTTCAAATATTAAAGAAAGTAACAACTACTACTGGATTGTGTCTAATCAGAAACTATATCAGTTTGATAAAACAGGCAAGTTTATAAACCAAATTGGAAACAAAGGACAAGGACCAGGAGAGTACGTGTCGCTATATAATTTGCAGGTTAATGATTTAACGAACCATGTATATATATACGATTATTTTGGGCGAAAGTTAATGCAATACGATTTTGAGGGTAAATATGTAGGACATATAAGTCTGCCCGAAGATTCATCATTTGACTCATTTCACTGTTACAACAATGAATTATATCTTAGCTCAATAGCAAATTCAATTATGCCGGGTTTGATGGTAACATCATTTGACGAAGGCAAGTATAAAACGATATCATCCAGCGAGCGCAAAATGGGTAGCGAAGGGTATCTTGGTACAACGAGTATGTATAATCTAAACGATACACTTCACCTGTTCCATTATTTTAACGACACGATATACGAAGTGCGAAACAAAGCATTACACTCAAAATATATCTTAGACTTCGGTAAACTTAAATTTAACTTTGCCGAAACAGATATAAATAACACAACCAAACTATCAGGTCCGAGACTGCAACTGCAAAAGTGCTTCGAAACAAACGCATATATATTTGTTTCGTATATGCTAACAGAATTCGAAACCCAAAAGAATAAGAGTTTTACTGCAATGTACGACAAAAAGAGTAACACGACATACCCGCACGTGAATCTTATCCACAAGCAACACCCCGAACTCTCTCTAACCAACGGTGCACCGATATATTATTCAAACAACTCAAATGCTTTTTTAGCATCGTTCCAATACCCAGAGGTAGAAGGTCTGTTTGAGGAGTCGCAGCAGCAGGCAGATAATAATCCAGTAATAGTGAAGTATGTATTGAAGTGATG
>CAMQTD010000120.1 GCA_947036995.1 uncultured Parabacteroides sp. | reverse complement strand
GTGGTAAGGCATACCACACTGCGTGAATCGTGGCGCATCATTCTTTCGATAGCAAACAAGCAACTCATACTCTATCTGATTGTTGGTTTTTCTGGACTCTTAGACAGCCCTGAACAGCTCTTTTTTATCTGCAGTCTGGATACATTAATTACGGTGGTAGTACTCTTTTTGATGCGCATTGTTGCGATAAATGCATACCACTTGTTTTTGTATCGCGACCAAAGACATCGTTTACCTGTATTAATATACGGCATTGACAATCAATCTATTGCTCTAGCAAAAATAATCAACCATAATGCAAATTCGCAGTATTATGTAAAGGGTTTTTTGCAAACAGCTGCCAAAAGAGAGAAATACAACCTCGTAAACCTTCCGGTATATTACATAGAAAATTCGGAAGACTTGCAGGCAATTCGCCAACGGGTACTATTCAATCATATTCTGTTTGCAAACTACAACGATGTGCGCGACGAGCAGGAGAAGCTAATTCCGCTCCTCACCTCAGAACACATTAAAATGTTGGTAATGCCACCGTTCGAAGAGATGGTAGATGGCAAACTGCCGCAGAATAAAATTCGTGAGATTCAGATCGAAGACCTTTTAGGACGCGACGAGATCAACATAGACCTAGAGGAGATCGAACAACAAATGGGAGGTAAAGTAGTTATGGTAACAGGTGCTGCCGGATCTATCGGTAGTGAGCTATGTCGCCAATTAATTACATTCGGTATCAAAGAGTTGGTGCTATTTGATATGGCAGAAACACCGATGCATAACCTCCAGCTAGAGCTGGAAGAGAAACACCCAACCCTACGCTTCACACCGATTGTTGGTGATGTGCGTAGCGAGGCACGTGTTGCCTATGTGTTTGAACGTTTCAAGCCGCAAATTGTGTTCCATGCTGCGGCATATAAGCATGTGCCATTGATGGAAAACAACCCATGCGAAGCCGTACTCGCCAATGTGTGCGGTACACGCAACGTGGCAGATCAAGCGGTGAAATATGGGGTAGAGCGCTTTGTAATGGTATCGACCGATAAAGCAGTAAACCCAACCAATGTGATGGGCTGTAGCAAGCGCTTGGCTGAGATCTATATTCAGAGTTTAGGCAACGCCATTAAAGCAGGTACACACCCAGGAACTACAAAATTTATCACCACCCGCTTTGGTAATGTATTGGGAAGTAACGGATCAGTGATTCCACGCTTCCGCGAACAGATTAAGCAGGGCGGACCAATCACAGTAACGCATCCCGATATTATCCGTTACTTTATGACGATTCCCGAAGCCTGTCGCCTCGTACTCGAAGCAGCTACACTCGGAAATGGTAGCGAGATTTTTATCTTCGACATGGGCGAAGCGGTGAAGATTGTAGACCTAGCACGTAATATGATTAAGCTTGCAGGATTAGAGCCTGACAGTGAAATTAAAATTGAGTTCACCGGACTACGTCCTGGTGAAAAGCTATACGAAGAGATGCTTAATGTAACCGAAAATACATCGGCTACAAATCATCAAAAAATACGCATAGCAACGGTGCGAAACTACGACTACAGCATGGCTGCTGACAATATCAGCCAATTACACACGCTGTGTAAAGTTGTAAATATACCTGAAACAGTACGCCTAATGAAACGAATTGTTCCAGAGTTTATCAGCAAAAACTCGATATACGAAAAATTCGATAAAGAGATTCAAGAGAGCAAAGAGAATAAAGCATAATAAAAAGACTCAAAATAGTGTGACGCTATTTTTTTACATACATTTGACGCGTAGGTTAAAAAAGAAGGAATAGACCCCTCTTTGTAACCTGCGCGTTTTTTTGCCTTAAATAACAGAACAAACCACCCTTACTAGCTGTTTTTAAAACAAATAAGACTGTTCTGATATGAAAAATTTCTTCCAAAGTACCATCTTTCGCCTCCTATTAGGCGGCATCGTGGGGATTGCAGCAGGAGCCTTTATGAACGATGCAGCAATCGCTGTAGTACTACCCGTGCGCCATATTTTGGGGCAATTGGTATTCTTTATGGTTCCCCTTATTATTATCGGATTTGTAGCCCCATCCATCGCAAAGATGAAAGATGAGGCATCGACTATGCTCAGTAAAGCACTCGTACTGGCCTACACCTCGACCGTAGGTGCTGGGATGTTTGCCCTACTATTGGGGTATCAACTCCTACCAATCTTTCGGATTACTACCTTAGAAGAGAGCGAAAACATACTGCCAGAGATGATCTTCAAACTAGATATCCCTCCCATCATGGGCGTAATGAGTGCACTTGTTATTGCCATCATGCTCGGACTGGCTACCGTATGGACACGTGCCGATCGGTTTATGAAGCTACTCGACGAACTCCAAAATATTGTATTAGCACTGGTAAACCGTGTTTTGATACCGCTACTCCCCTTCTTTATTGCAGCAAACTTTGCCCTACTTGCCTACCAAGGCGCCATCACGGAACTGCTCTCGGTATTTATCAAGGTGATGGCAGTGGTGCTTGTGGCACACTTTGTATGGCTGCTACTGCTCTATGTTTTAGGGGGTATAATCTCGAAAAAGAATCCGTGGGAGGTGGTGAAATATTACGGACCTGCCTACCTTACGGCAGTGGGAACGATGTCTTCTGCCGCTACACTCGCCGTAGCACTGAAAGGTATACAACGCAGCCCCGTGATCTCGAAAGATATCTCGAGCTTTTCGATTCCGCTGTTTAGCAATATCCACCTCTGTGGGTCGGTGCTTACGGAAGTGTTTTTTGTAATGACCGTATCGTATGTGCTATATGGTGCTATTCCGCCCCTATCCTCGATGATACTGTTTGTATTTCTGCTCGGTATATTTGGCATTGGTGCACCAGGTGTGCCTGGGGGTACGGTGGTAGCTTCGCTCGGATTGATTGTATCGGTGCTCGGATTTACCGAAGCAGGCACGGCGCTACTGATCTCAATCTTTGCACTACAAGATAGTTTTGGCACAGCGTGCAACATCACCGGAGATGGTGCTTTAACCATGATGCTGGAACGGAAAAAGCCGCCTATTCAAATTTAATTCGCTATCTTTAGACCAAATTATAATTTGACAAACAATGACGTTATTCACACGCAATACAGATACATCGCTACTGATTAAATTGGCACTGCCAATCATATTATCATCGCTACTACAGCTGATGTATAATGTGATCGACCTCTTCTGGGTAGGGCATATCGGTACCGATGCCGTAGCAGCAGTGGGTACGGCTACATTTTTTGTAAACCTCGGATGGGCAATATCAAGCATTGTTACAATTGGTGCATCCATTAAAATATCGCACGCCGTAGGGGCTAAAGATGCCGAACAGAGCAGGCGCTATGCCTCGGCAGCGCTGGTTGCGGCAGTAGCGATCGGATTGGTATATACGGCAGTACTGCTACTATTCCCATCACAACTGATCTCCTTTTTCGAGATCCCAAGCCGCTGGGTAAACGAACAGGCGGTGCACTACCTACGCATCAGTGCGCTGGGGGTGATTCTGTCGTTTCTGAATTTGATATTTACCGCCATACTGAATGCACACGGTAAAACAAAGCTCTCGCTCAAGGCGGTGCTCTATGGAAATATAATCAATATCATACTCGATCCGCTCTTTATCATCGTACTTGATGGTGGCGTAGCGGGTGCTGCATGGGCTACCGTAGGATCGCGCACGGCATCACTCCTCTACTTCTACCTAATCATATACAAGGGCAAACTCATTGAGATATCGTTCAAAAAAATGTGTAGCCGCGACTTTACCCAACTACTCAAAATAGGGGTACCGAGTGCAACGCAACGCATCCTGTTTACACTGATCGCCATTGTAATGGGGCGTATCGTGGCAGAATGGGGTACAGAAGGGATTGCTGCCCAAAAGGTGGGGCTACAGATTGAAGCGATCTCGTTTATGATTATCGGAGGGATGCAGCAAGCAATCTCCATCATGGTGGGGCAGAGCTATGGCGCAAGGCAGTATGGACGTATTCAGATTCTATACCTTTCGGCACTCAAGATTGTAGGCATCGTGGGGGTGATTACCACCATCCTATTCTTATCCATCCCAACACTGCTGGTGGGGCTATTTGTAAGCGACCCTGTAACGATAGAGATTGGTAAATCGTACCTACAGATTGTAGGGCTTTCGCAACTATTTATGTGCCTAGAGATGGTAACAGGAGGGGTGTACAATGGGCAGGGACTAACGAAATATTCGGCAAGTATCAGCATCGCATTCACAATATTACGCATTCCACTAGCCCTCTATCTAGCAAACTATACCGCCCTCGGTATTGCAGGTGTGTGGTGGAGTATCGCCATCACCAGTATGATTAAAGGCGTTGTGTCTGCATCAATCTACCGCAGACGCACCAAACAACTGCAGGCAATGCAGGCAGACGAAGATTTAAAATTAGCTACAACATTAAACGATTAAAACTATGGAATTCAATTGGTTGTTAGAAAACAAAGGATTACTGCTTAACGGATTATTTGGCTTAGAAAAAGAGAACGTACGGGTAACACCTACGGGTAAATTGGCGCTCACGCCACACCCTGCCTGTTTTGGCGATAAAACAGCAAACCCTTTTATCACAACCGACTTCTCGGAAAGTCAAATAGAGATGATTACACCGCCACTGCCCTCTATTCCGGCAGCGTGCGACTTTATAGAGACACTACACGACATTGTAACCGAATCCATTGGAGACGAGTTGCTGTGGCCGCAAAGCCTCCCCCCTACACTACCGAACTCGGAAGAGATTCCGGTAGCACAATACGAAAATGCCGATCAAGAGCTAGAGGAGTATCGCCACCATATTGGGCGCATATACGGCAAAGAGCGTCAACTGATTTCGGGAATCCACTTCAATGTATCGTTTTCCGAAGCCTTCTTTGACGAGGCAGTAAAACAAGCCAAAGGCGCACATACACGTGCCGAAATAAAAGAGCTGGTATACCTCAAAGTGATGCGTAACTGGATGAAACATCGCTGGCTATATGTATGGCTATTTGGCGAAACACCCATCGCCAAACGGGGCTTTCAGGTGCAATCGCTTACAACAGGCGAGGCGCAACCGATGTGCTGTGGGGCAAGCATGAGCCTACGCACCAGTCCGCTCGGCTACCGCAACCGCGAGGCTTTCTTTTTTGATTTCAGCTCACTAGCAACCTATCTTTCTGAGGTAGATGCCCTCGTAGAGGCTGGCAAACTGGTAGCCACCAAAGAGCTATACCTCCCAATCCGCATCAAATGTCTGCCGAAAGATAAAGGCGCTCCCTCCTACTTAGAGTTTAGGTTGATAGACCTCAACCCACTTGAGAAGAATGGAATCTCGACCCATGCCCTCTATTTTGTGCATATGCTCATGATCTATTCGCTATTAGAGACCGAAACAGCACCTTTTGATGCCGAAGCACAACTGTGTGCCAACCGCCGTCAAGACTATATATCATGCTTTGGCAGACGTGCTTCCGACTCCTTCCCTGCTGATTTGGCTACACAGCCTACCGTGGCAGCAGAGGCAGAAGCGCTGATCCTAAAAATGCAATCCCTCCTACGCCCCTACGGCATCTGGGACAATGCTATCTACCAAACGGAATGGAATCACCTACACACATTGGTGCAAACGCCCGAAAAGCGTGCAGGGATCGCCGTATTTGATGGTATCACTGCCGAAGGGTACATTCCCTTCCACCTCAACCTAGCGAAGCAGTACAAGCAAGAGACGCTCAATGAGGGGTATCGCTTTCACGGACTCGAACAGCTGGAACTCTCTACACAGTTGCTACTAAAAGCGGCACTCTGCCGTGGGGTAAACTTTGAACTGTTAGATACAGCAGAGAATTTTGTGCGCCTATACACCAACTCCCACGAGGAGTATGTAGTACAAGCCACCAAAACAAGGCTAGATAACTACGTAACCATCCTAATGATGGAGAATAAGGTGGTAACCAAACAGCTCCTACACCGTGCAGGCATACGTGTGCCACTGGGTAACGAGTATGATACATACGAAGAGGCATTGGCAGCGTTTGACCGCTACAAAGGGAAGGCTACCGTTATCAAACCAAAATCGACAAATTTCGGCATCGGTATCTCAATCTTAAAAGAGAACAACAGCCAAGCCGATTTCGAAACCGCCCTAGAGATTGCCCTCACACACGACCGCACCGTAATGCTCGAACCCTTTATCGAAGGCAAAGAGTACCGCTTTTGGGTACTTAACGACCGTGTAGAAGGAATCTTGCACCGCGTACCTGCCAACGTTACAGGCGATGGCAAAAGTGCGATCAGCGACCTAATCGTACGCAAAAACGAAGATCCCCTCCGTGGTGTGGGCTACCGCACGCCACTCGAAAAGATTAAACAAGGCAGAGAGGAAGCGCTCTTTCTAAAACAGCAGGGATACGACTTCGACACCGTAGTACCCCTAAACGAAATTGTGTACCTACGCGAAAACTCGAACATCAGCACCGGTGGCGACAGCATCGACTTCACCGACACCATGCACCCCTCATACAACATACTAGCACAGCAAGCAGCCCAAGCCATGGGCGCAGCAATCACTGGCGTAGATATGATGATATCCGACATCTCACAACCTGCCAACGATCACAACTATGCAATCATAGAGATGAACTTCAACCCTGCCATCCACATCCACTGTTACCCCTACAAGGGCAAAAACAGAAAGCTTAATTACAAGCTGATTGAGGCGCTAGGATTTTAAAAAAAAGGACTAAATAACAGCAAAAGGGCTAAACAAAGATTCTTACTTCGTTTAGCCCTTTTTGCTGTTATTTAGCAGTATATATCGTTCTATTTAGCTGCTTTCTTTGATTTTATAATTGTAAATAGACCTGATACTTTTTTACTGTTTAGGTATATATCTGTATTTTTCTTTGGTTTATTGCGCTTCATCTTAAATTGGTTATCGAACTTTATTTCGTCAGTTGTGCCATCACCCCAATCAACAGTAAACGTTTTAGAATAATTACTTGCTCCATCAAACTCACCAAAGGTTAAAACATTATGGTCGTCAAGCTCAGCTGTTTTTAGTCCGCTAAGTGTAGCTGAATAATAGCGAGTCTTACGCATATCTACATCCCTTGGATACGATATATCATCATAGATTACCTTAATATCATTCTCCAAAATATTACCTTCAGTTGCTGAATCGAGCAGATCATTACCTGCCTCATCGCATACTTTAAATGAAATATTTACAGGTGAAATATCCCATATCAAATCATCCTTACAACCAAACAAAGTCCCAATAAATAAAATAAGAAGCGTGTAAATTGTTATTTTCTTCATAGCTGTTCATTTTTAAAATTAAAAATTATTCCGTAAAGATATAAATTAAATTTACATCACACACCTGAATCAATTTCCTTATTAAAGTTTGTAGAAGCTATTGAGGGATAAAAACTGAAAGTCCAAATGATTCTCACGAACAATTTGGACTCTTTAAACTTACATTTAATACCATGTAAAACACTATACTATTCTAACAAGTAAAGTGGGATTTTGTTTTAAAATGGGGGAAAATAAAAGCGGTACTCCTCAAAATAGATCTATTTTGAGGAGTACCGCTTT
>CAMQTD010000119.1 GCA_947036995.1 uncultured Parabacteroides sp. | reverse complement strand
GCTTAGCGAACATAAAAGGGCGAGCAGTTTTAATTGTAACATAAGTTGTTGGTTTTACAGTATTAAAATATCATTGTACTTGTTTACATCTTTCTTTACTAAAGATGACTTCACTTGCTATATATAGATATTGTTTTTTCATCCAATTCGAAATTAGAATTTTACGATCATTCCGTAAAGATACGAAATATTCATAATCATATATCAAGCATCCGTTAATTAAGACTAACCAATAATAATTTGTATCGGAAAAGTTAAGAGTTGTTGCCACGAATAAACGAATGAAAAGAAGTAGGTAGCATCTTTCAAAAAAATACGGATTAGAATTACCCAATAAAAAAGGGTATTCTAATCCGTATCTATTCTTTATGTCTACAAAAAGAGAATCTATTTTAGCTCTTCTTACTTAGCGTCTAATCCTTCTAATATCTTTTTAAGTACTACTTGTGCCGAAATCTCACGATTTGCTGCTTCGGGGATTACAATAGAACGATCACTTTCGATTACATCGTCTGTTACAATCATATTCCGACGTACTGGGAGGCAGTGCATAAAATGGGCATTGTTTGTAAGTGCCATTTTCGCTGTGTCAACAGTCCATGCACGGTCAGTGCTTAACACCTCTCCGTAATGTGGCTCTTGAAAGGCCGACCAGTTTTTGGCATAGATAAAATCTGCACCTTCAAATGCCTTTGCTTGATCGTACTCAACGGTGGCATTGCCTACAAATTGAGCATCAAGTTCGTATCCTTTTGGGTGTGTGATTACGAAATCGTAGTCCGTTGCATTCATCCACTCAGCAAATGAGTTTGGCACAGCTTGTGGCAATGCTTTTGGATGCGGTGCCCAAGTAAGTACTACTTTAGGACGTGGCGTTGTTTTGTACTCTTCGATTGTAATCAGATCGGCAAAGCTTTGTAGTGGATGACGTGTTGCAGCTTCCATACTAAAGACTGGGCGTCCAGAGTATTGTATAAACTGATTGATAATCTTCTCACTGTAATCTTCGTCTCTGTTTTCGAAAAGGGCAAAAGCACGTACACCAATCACATCGCAATAAGATGCCATTACGGGGATTGCCTCGAGGAGGTGTTCGGGTTTGTCTCCATCCATGATAACACCGCGTTCGGTTTCGAGTTTCCAAGCGCCTTGATTCACATCAAGCACCATGGTGTTCATGCCTAAATTCATGGCTGCTTTTTGTGTACTTAAACGGGTACGCAGACTTGAATTGAAGAAAATCATCAACAAGGTTTTGTTCTTTCCTAGTGTTGAAAACTGAAAACGGTCTTTCTTGATTTCAAAAGCTTCTTGAAGCGCTTCGTTTAAATCGCCTAAATCTTGTACACAAGTAAAATTTCTCATGTTATATTGTATTATTGTTTTAAATTCTTGTTTGTCCGTTTCCGCGGATAAGGTATTTATAGGTTGTTAGTGCATCGAGACCCATCGGTCCGCGTGCATGTAACTTTTGTGTGCTGATACCCACTTCGGCACCAAATCCAAATTGACCTCCATCGGTAAAAGCGGTTGATACGTTGGTGTATACACAAGAGGCATCGACCGCTAGTTCGAACTGATTGGCAGTTGTTACATTCTCTGTCAAAATAGATTCGCTATGTTTAGAGCTATGCTGTGCTATATGCTGAAGCGCTTGCGTTAAATCGCTAACGGTACGAATACTCATTTTGTAATCTAAAAACTCTGTCCCGAAACTTTCGGCATCGGCATGAAGTAGCAATTCTGCTGGATAGGTTGCTTTCAACAGATCATACGCTGCTGAATCTGCATAGATTAGCACGTTGTGTGTAGCTAACAGTTCGCAAATAGTTGGAAGATCTGCTAAACGCTGTTCGTGAATCAATACACAATCAAGTGCATTACATACACTCACACGGCGTGTTTTAGCATTGGTTACCACGGCTTGCGCCTTTTGAATATCCGCCTCAACATCTATATAGGTATGACAAACACCTGCTCCTGTCTCGATAACAGGAACTAATGCATTGCCTCGTACATATTGAATCAATGCATTACTTCCACGCGGGATAATTACATCGACCAAACCAACGGCTTTAAGCATCGCTGCGGTTGCCGCTCTATCTGCATTCAATAGTGTACACAATGCTTTAGGAAGATTTAATCGCTCCAACTGTTGCTGGATAATATGTACAATGGCTTGGTTGGTAGCATCGGCATCTGATCCACCTTTTAGCACACACACATTGTTGGTGCGCAAACAAAGCGAAAAGATATCCAACGTTACATTGGGGCGTGCCTCATATATAACCCCCACTACACCGAGTGGAACAGCCATCTTTATAATCTGCATACCATTGGGGCGTTCTGTTTCTGAAAGAATCGCTCCTACAGGTGTAGCAAGTGCTGCAACGGCTAGCATATCGTTGGCAATTGCTTCGATACGTGCAGGTGTTAGTAATAAACGGTCGTATTTAGGATTACTACAATCCATACGTGCTAAATCAGCTTGATTCGCCTCTATAATAAAAGGTGTATGCTCTATTATAGCTTCTGAAATGGCTTGCAAGGTCTCTTTTATTGTCTGTTGACTCAACATAGCAGCAGCTGTAGCCGTTTGACTGGCTTGTATAAGTGCTTCGTTTGTTTCCATTTGCAACTGTTTTAAATTAATCTAAATAGAGATAGTCGTAGTGTACTAACGGTTTTTCGGCACGCTGACCGATACGTGTTACTGCATCTACACTCGAAAATGCTGTACAGCCTACACCTAGCAATGTGCCGTCTGATGCTAAAATACGTACTATATCATCTTTTTCGAAAGATCCCTCAATGCGTTCTACGCCTACAAACAAAATACTTGTTGCTTGCGGACTTAGTACGGCTTGACAAGCTCCTTCGTTGATATAAACTTCTCCTTTGGCAAAACCTTCGGCATGTGCAATCCATTTCTTGATAGGACTGATTGGCTTTGATGATGCAATAAAACGAGTTGACACAACAGTAGAATCGTGATGAAGCAAATCTAACAGTATGTTATCTCGCTTGCCATTGGCGATGAATACGGTAATACCTTCGTCTGCCACTTTCTGCGCAATGCTACACTTGGTAAGCATACCTCCACGTCCAAATTGAGATTTAGTAGTTTGCACAAAACGACTCAAATCTTGTTTGCCACTGGTTATCTCACGAATCACAGTAGCTTCGGGGCTTGATGGGTTACCGTTATAGATACCATCAATGTTACTTAAAATAATTAATGCATCAACATTGAGCATGGAGGCAATAAGCCCCGATAGTTCATCATTGTCGGTAAACATAAGTTCGGTAACTGAGATTGTGTCGTTTTCGTTCACAATCGGAATCACTCCACACTCGAGCATTACCTCCATGCAATGTTTTTGATTGAGGTAGTGCATACGTGTTGCAAAACTCTCTTTCGTTGTAAGCACCTGACCACAAACGATAACATGATCTCTAAAAAGTTCGTAATAACGATTTATCAACTTTACTTGCCCTATGGCAGAGAAGAGCTGACGTGCCGAAACAGCATCAAGTTTCTTATCCAACGTAAGTTCGCTCCGTCCCGAGGCTACTGCTCCCGAAGAGATCAATATAACTTCGATACCCTCTCGGTGTAGTTGAGCTACTTGATCCACAAGGGCAGACATACGGGTTACATCGAGTGTTCCGTCTGGTCGTGTAAGTACGTTACTTCCTGTTTTTACAGCTATCCGTTTGTATGGGTGCATCATCTTATTTATCTATCAATTCTTTTTATCACGAATCTCTACACGGCGAATTTTACCGCTGATTGTTTTTGGTAGCTCATCTACAAACTCCACAATACGTGGGTATTTGTATGGTGCAGTAACACGCTTTACATGATTTTGAATCTCTTTGATTAAATCTTGATCGGCACGCGCTTTGTATTCTGCCGAGAGTACGATGGTAGCTTTAACAACCTGTCCACGAATCTCGTCCGGAGCACCTGTAATAGCACATTCAACTACAGCAGGGTGCGTCATTAAAGCACTCTCTACCTCGAATGGTCCAATGCGATAACCAGAGCTTTTGATTACATCATCGGCACGACCTACAAACCAGAAGTAACCATCCTCGTCTCTCCAAGCTACATCACCTGTATAATATATACCATCTTGCCAAGCTTCTTTGGTACGCTCTGCATCACGGTAGTACTCTTTGAAAAGACCAATCGGTTTGCTATCTCCTGTATGGATAATAATTTGCCCCTGCTCTCCAGCTTCGGCAGAACGACCATCAGAGGTCAATAGATCTACATTATACTGAGGATTAGCTACACCCATCGAACCTGGTTTAGGCTCCATCCAAGGGAAGGTTGCCACGGTAAGGGTTGTTTCGGTTTGTCCGAATCCTTCCATCAACTTAATACCTGTTAGTTTATAAAAGGCTTCGTAAACAGCAGGATTCAATGCTTCACCAGCAATGGTACAATATTTTAGCGACGAAAGGTCGTATTTCGTTAAATCTTCTCTAATTAAAAAGCGGAAGATTGTAGGAGGTGCACACAATGATGTGATTTTATGCTTCTGTATCATTTCGAGCATCTCGGCTGGTACAAACTTTTCGTGATCGTACACAAACACGTTAGCGCCTGCAATCCACTGACCATATAGTTTACCCCAAACAGCTTTACCCCATCCTGTATCTGCAATGGTTAGGTGCAAGCTCTCTTTGTTTACATTATGCCAAAAGCTTCCTGTAACGATATGCCCCAATGGATAGGTAAAATCGTGTGCAACCATCTTAGGGTTACCTGTTGTTCCGGAAGTGAAATACATTAATGAGATATCCTCATTTGTATTCGGCACTACTGGCTTAACAAAAGGGGCAGCAGTTTCGATGCCTTGATGAAAATCATTCCATCCCTCCAATACAGTAGGGCCTACAGATACTAAACATTGAACAGAAGGCGACTCTGGCATAGCATCTATTACATGCTTCATAATTGCTTCCTCTCCTACTGCAACAATCATTTTCACATCTGCTGCATTGTTGCGATAAACAAAATCTTTCTTTGTAAGCAGGTGTGTAGCTGGGATAGCCACGGCGCCTAATTTATGTAGGGCGATGATGGCAAACCAAAATTCGAATCTACGCTTTAACACCAACATAACCATATCGCCTTTTCCAATACCTAATGATTGAAAATAGGAAGCTGTTTGGTCTGAATATTTTTTGATCTCAGCAAAAGTAAAATCTTTAGCTACGCCTTGGTCATTTGTCCAGCACAACGCCTTGCGGGTTGGCTCTTCCGATGCCCAAGCATCAACTACATCGTATCCGAAGTTAAAATTATCGGGTACGTTTATTTTGAAATTCTCTATAAAGTCTTTTTGAGACTCAAAGGTTGTTTGATTTATAAATCTTTCTAACATATTTAGATTCTTATATTACATGATTACAGCTAAGAACTGAACTATCTCACCATTCAAAGCTTTCATGGCATGAGGTAACTGGGCATTGAAGTAAATACTATCTCCTTCGTTAAGCGTTACTTCGTTATCACCTATTTTCAAAAGCAAACAGCCACTTAAAACTAGATTAAACTCTTGTCCGGGATGCGAATTAGGTATTAGCTCCTCTTCGGCTGGCTTAGGATGTACTGTTACAATAAATGGATCGACCAATCGGTGTGCAAAGCCTGCACCCAATGATTGATATTTATACGCTTTTACACGCTCTACAGCAGTACCCTTACCTTTACGTGTAACAAAAAAGGCGTTCATTTTAGGCTCGTCGCCAAACATGAGTGTTGTTAATTCTATATGATAAGCTTGGGCTATTTGATGCAAAACGCTTACAGAGATATCTACTGTTCCCGATTCTAAGCGCAAATACTCTTCCGATGTGAGGTTACACACGCGTGCCATCTCATCTGGCGAAACATCCAAAGCATCTCGCAAACCTACAAGGCGCTGTGCTATCTGTTTAATTTGTTCGTTCATTAGCTGCAGTATTATTAATAATATTTAAAGTCCAAAGATACAAACCAAAATGTAAAATGAAGATATTTTGACTGATTGATTCGTATTTAATATGAAATATTATCTGTTTATTGGATACAATAAAGGTCTATTGCTAGTTTTTTCTCCCTAACAATAGACCTTTATACTATATTTTGCTGAAAAAAAAACTATTCGTATTTAATCACGCTTACAGGACAGTTTTCGGCAGCTTCTTCAATTTCACTTTCATAAGCGCTTAAATCTACACCTTCGTTTACTGTAGATTTATCAGATACAGTAAATACTTCTGGGCAAATACCCTCGCAACCACCGCAAGCGATGCAATCCTCTTCAATCCAAACTTTAGTAATAGCCATAATTTTGTTTTTTATTGTTGTTTATAATATTATGTAATAACACAACTACCCTATGAGGCAATATGTTTTATTGTTTATACAAATTTACATCAAATAATTCATTATTTGCTTGCTTTCAGCCCTTTTATTATGGCAGAGGTAAATCCGTTTGCTTCCATTTCATTAAGTCCTCGAATGGTAATACCACCAGCTGTCGTTACTTTATCTATTTCGACCTCTGGATGAGCATTGTTTACTAAAAGAAGTTCGGCAGCTCCTTTTACCGTTTGTGCTACAATTTCTCTTGCTTGATCGGGATACATACCCAACTCTACGCCCCCTTCGGTAGCTGCTCTGATGTAACGCAATGCAAAAGCGATACCACAAGATGCCAAGGCTGTGGCTGCCTCCATCTGATTCTCTTCGATCGCGAGTGCTTTGCCCAATTCACTAAAGAGCGCAAGCACAAGTTCCTCTGCTGTTTTAGATGCATTGCTTGATGAAATAAATGTCATTCCAGCCATTACTGCAATGGCAGTGTTTGGAATTACACGAAACAGGGATGGTGTTCCTTTTTGATGTGTTGAGAAATAGGGTGTCAATTGTTCGAAAGAGACACCTCCTGCAACGGATATTATCAGTTGTTTATCGTAATCGAGGTACTCCTTTATTTCGTTTATTACAGCTTCGAGCTTCCATGGCTTAACTGCCAAAATTACGATATCAGCTCCAACTACGGCTTCTTTATTATTTAATGAGACTCTTATATTTTCATTAAAATGCAGCAACTTGTCTAACGTGTGTTGAGTGTTCGCCGTACAGGTTATATCCGCAGCTTGCACCAAAGATCCTTTTGTAAATCCACGCACAATAGCGCCCCCCATATTGCCTGCTCCAATAACTGTTATTTTCATTATCTATTTGTTTTGATAATCGTTCGATAGTTTGTTTTTAGTTCTATATCCATCAAGAAATGTATATACACAAATGTATAGTATCTGTGGAGATAAAGCAAATATTTGGAGGGTTTGTTTGATTTTAATTAGCCCAACTGATATACAACATTGCGGAATTTCGATGATTATACGCAATATTTACAATCCTTCATAAAAAAACGAACCCAAAACCAATTAGTCTTTCTTTGCTTTACGTTGTTGATAGAATCGAACCCAATCTACCTCCATTGTTACTGGAAGCTGCGCTGGGTCTACATTTCCAACCCAAGAACCTCCAAGTTGCATATCAATTAAAAGATAAAAAGATCTGTCGAACGGAAATTGCCCCTCCTGCTCTGTTTCGATACGTGGATAGGTGTGCGTGTGTTTGTTGTTAATATAGAACGACACACTGTCTG
>CAMQTD010000118.1 GCA_947036995.1 uncultured Parabacteroides sp. | reverse complement strand
TACGCTTATGTATTATATTATGATGTATATGGGCGGACGAAGTAGAGATTAAGATTTACTGTCTTTTGGCAGATTATACTAAAAAGGTTGCATGTGTTGGATTATATTCAACGCATGCAACCTTTTTTAGTATAATCTGCCAAAGCGATTTATTTAACTGCTAGTTCTGTCTTTGCTTATCTTATTCGTGTATCGGCTCGTTTAATTTGCTTCAGATTGTATTAATTTTGTGTAGTGATTCACATATAATATAATACAAACAAAATGGCAACAGTAAAAATGGTCTTAAACAAAGACCGAAAAAAGAGCTGTGGAGGTTATTCTTTGGTAGTTCAGCTTATCCATAAGCGAATACGCCGTGTGCTCTACACTCCGTATACATTAAAGGAAGCGGAGTTTGATAAACTGCTTCAAAAAGCAGTTTATATAGAACAGGGGAGCTTTACCCGAAAACAGATTAATGAGATTAATATATTTTCAAAAAGAAAATGTTCAGGGATTGAAAAAGTTATTTCCACCCTTTCGAGATTGAATCCAGCATACACCAGCGACGATATAATGAGAAGATATCGTCTGGATCAAAGTGACAAATACTTAAAAACTTTTTGTGAACGATTAATTGAAAAGAAAATTAGTTTAGACAAACTGGGCATGGCTAAAGCGATTCGATCCACCCAGCGTTCGCTAGAGCGTTATATAGGTGTTCGTATGGTCGAATTCAAAGATATCGACTATCTCTTTGTAAAAGAGTATGAAAACTACCTTTGTAGCACAGGCGTTACACAAAATACGGTGAGTTTCTACTTGCGTAATTTCCAGACCATTTATAATTTAGCCTACGAGACTGGGATTGATATGCACGACAATTATCCTTTTCGTAAGATCCAGATACGTCATAACAAAACAGCCAAGCGAGCTTTGAAATTGGATATAATAAAAAAAATAGCGAATTTCGATTTGTCAGATTTTGAGCATCTAGAGCGAGTTCGGGATATGTTTATGTTCAGCTTTTATACTCGTGGGATGTGTTTTGTCGATATTGTACATCTTGAATCTTCTAACATTGTTGATGGTGTGATTCGTTACAAACGACGAAAAACGAATCAACCCTTGCAAATTACTGTTACAAAACCTCTTCAGTCTATTTTAGACAAGTACAGAGGAGATGAAATTTATGTATTACCCTTTCTAAATGCGAGTTCACAGTCTTCCCTATATAAAAAGTATCAAGCTATTTATGGTATGCTTTATCGAGATTTAAAAGAGTTGCGGACTTTACTTGGTATCACGACCCCTTTAACGTTTCATGTTGCACGTCATTCGTGGGCAACAATTGCAAAGGAGTTAGGAGCATCAACATCAGCTATAAGTGAAGGGTTGGGGCATTCGTCTGAAAAAACAACAACAATATATTTGAAAGAGTTTGATAGTAGTGTAATTGATAAAATTAATGAAAAAGTGGTGTCATTTTCTATGGAAAGAATAGAGTAGTAGATGTAAAAATAACGTACCTTAGCAGCGTGTTTTGCAGAGTCTATAAACAATAGACTTTTTGAATAAATAAGCACTCATGAAAGTGCCTTAAACTTCATCATTATAAATACCACTATCATTTGACTCAACAAAGATCCGTATCTTTTTTCACTAATCATTTATACATTCTGGAAATACTTTTATACATATTTAAAATTACAACTAATTCGTCAAAAAGACTGATTATCAACTGATAATTTCCGTCTTACTTGTATTGGAGACTCTCCATATTGCCTGATACAATACTTATGAAAATGACTTGCGGAAGAGAAGTTAAACTCATCCACAATCTCTTTAATCGGTATATTTTGTTGTGCTAGCCGTCCTATGATATGCTTCGATTTTTGTTTCTGTATCCATTGATAGGGCGGTTTGCCAAATTCTTCAAGAAATGCCCCTCTGAATGTTTTTTCAGAGAATCCACAACAGGTTGCAAGCTCCGAAACGGTTTTTACATCCATGTAATGCGACATTACTTTACTTCTAAAATCCATTGATTTTCCTAACATAGAAAAGAAGAGTTGAGCCAGTTCTTCCTTTTTATAATACCATCTTAACACGAGAAACAGTTCTTTTTGTTTTATCTCATATAACCGCCTACAATTAATACCTTCGTCAAGATAAAGACAAAGTTGTGTAAGATACTGCATTAATTCAGGTTTTATAGGTAAGCTAAGAAAGTCATATTTAACAATATTCGAAAAAAAGAATACTGATTTAACCCGCTCATTACTACACGCTTCGAATGAATTCTCGTAACTCAATACTATAAAGCTACATTCCGTAAGCGCCTCACCGTAGCAGTCGGCAGATCTAGGTATAAAGATTACCTCTCCAGCGTTAAAAACTTTGTTTGGGAACTCGTTATATCTTGCCATCACACTCCCCTTTAAGAAGAAGAAAAGGTGTTTGTGCTTTTTTTTCTCTACTTCGAAAATCGTTCCTTTATCAATTGTTATGTGTTTAAATCCAGTGCCATTTTCTGAAACATAATCGACACACTTGCAATGCTCTTCGTAATATAAAATACTCATGAATATATTGTTTTAGAATTAGTAAAATTAGCTAGTAAGCACAATTGTTATAGTAATTGTTTTTGTAATAATCTTTGTATCCTACAATATAATAGGCTTTTAGGTTGTTCCTGAATTTCTTTTTTAGTCATATATGTAGCACTTAAACATTATTCATATAAATATCGAGACTATCTGTTTAATTATTAGATCAATAGGTTCTTTCTATTCATTCAGCAAAGTCTATTGTTTATAGACTTTGCTGAATGAATAGAAAATGACGCGTTTATACCATGTATTTGAGCAAGAGAAAAATAATTTATGTATAACTATAAAATAAAAAGATGAAGAGACTATTGCTTTTACTAATGCTGTATCTGTTCACTGCAGGTACTATTGCAGCACAAGGTAAAGTGGGCGTTAAAACGAATTTGCTATATGGTGCAACCACTTTCACTCCGAATCTAGGTATCGAAATAGGGCTAGGAAAACGCACTACTATTGATATTTCGGGAGGATACAATTGGTTTAATCTAAAAGGTTCATCGCTTGATAATCAGAAGCGTGTGCATTGGATTGTACAGCCAGAGTTTAGATATTTTTTGTGTGAAAAGTTTAACGGGCATTTTTTTGGGATACATGGATTGTATTCACAGTATAATATAAGTGAATATAAATTACCCTTGCTTTTCGGAAAAGATTCTAAAGATTTTCGTTTTCAGGGAAGCGCCTACGGAGCAGGACTTTCATATGGATATCAATTGATGTTAAGTAAAAGTTGGAATGTTGAGTTTAATTTGGGGTTTGGTTATGCACGCATGCTTTACGATAAGTACGAGTGTCAAACGTGTGGTACAAAACTGGAGACTAAGACAAAAAACTACTTTGGTCCTACTAAAGCAGGCATCTCCCTAATCTACATAATTAAATAAAATATGAAAAAAAATATATTATTATTATTGGGTATACTTCTTACAACAAGCCTTATGGCTCAGAAGGTTCAAATAAGTAATCCTAACATTAGAGAACATAGCGATCAGGTGACTATTAGCTTCACCGCTAAATTAGATAAACTCTCAAGCAACGAAAAGCTGATAGTAACCCCTGTATTATATAATAAAGGAGGAGAAAAAGAGCTATTCTCTATTGTCGTTGCAGGACGTAATAGATTAATATCAGATAAGCGTATGGGATATCCTGCTGCAACCAAATCAACAGACAGTTTGTCTATGCCTTATAGTGTAACCATTCCTTACGAAACTTGGATGGGCGAAGTTTCCATGCGTCTCAATCGCACAGTAGAGGATTGTTGTAATCTGCAACAGCTTCCTATTCAGGGTGTTTTTTCAAATCGACTAATTCGGTATGATGTTATTTTACCTCCTATTGATTCGATTGCGGCAGAACTGACCGCAACGCAGAAGCTAGGTCTTAACAATCCATTTCTACGCCCTATGGACGAATATAGCCCAGCATCAGCAAATTTTGATGCACCAAGAGCAGCAGGAGCACAGATTATTCGTTTTAAACAAGGGAAAGTAGTTATTGATCGTAACTATTTAGCTAATAAGCAAGCATTAGAGGTGGTAAAGAGCGTTATAGATTTAGTACTCCAAGATCCTTATGCCTCGCTGGGTAAGGTTGTGTTGGCAGGAGGATCTTCACCAGAGGGTTTAGCTACACTCAATGATAGAGTATCGCTTCAACGTGTAACAGCGCTTAAGCAAACCTTATGCGACGATTTTGATGTGCAAGATGATCTGTTTGAAATTATAAATCTGGGCGAAGACTGGGTTGGCCTGCGTCAAATGGTCGCATCATCAACTATGGCACACAAGGAATCAGTATTGGATATAATCGACAGATACAGTGTGCAGCAGGGTAGAGAAGTTAAGTTGATGAAACTCAAGCGCGGTGTACCATATAAATATATGGCAAAGCATTTCTTCCCATTGCTTCGTAATGCCGGGTATATCCGTGTTTATTACAACACCAAAGCAACACCGGATTTTGAGCAAACGAATAAAGCAATCGGTCATTACAATATCAAAGCGTATGCTGCAGCATTGGATTGCTTGGAAGATGTGAAGTCTACTGCAATAACTGAAAATATTAAAGGGGTATGTGTTATGATGGCAGGAGATTATTCAAAAGCCGAACAGCACTATGAAAAAGCGATTGCGCTAGGGAGTGAGCAGGCAGTTATAAACTTACAGCAACTCACAAAACTCAAATCAATAGAACGATAAAAAGATGCTTTGTAAGGTTAGGCTTATGTATTTTCAGCATAAGAACAATTATAGAGATAGATATAAATTACTAATTACACATTCACTAAAAATTAAATTAAACATGATGAAAATGAGATCAACGATTTTGTCAGTGTTAGCAATTGCAACACTGGCTAGCTGTAGCAGCGACGATAACAATTTAGACATTCCTGTATCAGGAGAAAAAACGTTTGCAGGCTTTACCATTCAGGTTAAAGATGCAAATACACGTGCAGCGGGTGGCGATGATCTTGCAGATGCAGTTGAACAAAAAGTTAATGGAGCGAGACTTTTTATCTTCAGCAAAGGTGTATTGGAAACAACTGGAGATGTAACAATCGTAGACGGTAAGGGAACAACAGCTTTGGCAACAACTACGGGTGATAAACTTGTTTATGCCGTGGTAAATGCGAATGACAATATGACAATGACTGCAGGTTCAACTTTGGATGCTTTCAAAGCAAAAGCAGTAGCGGCTACTTCTAACGTAATTGCTATAAGTGATAATTTTGTTATGGTTGGCAATCAAGAGCACAAGCTAGGAGAACAAACCAAAGAACAAGCAGTTATACCGGCAAATCTTGTTAAGATAAACGTATCTCGTGCAGCAGCAAAAGTTGTTATGCAATATACAGCTACCGTTAAAGTTAATCCAGTTGTAGCAGGTACATTTGCTGCAGCTAACTTTCGTTTGGATCAATGCAACACTAACATGTTTTTGCCACGTGCTAAATACGAATTCTCACCTAAAGGATTGACAGCAGAACAAGCTGATGCAACTCCAATAGATGGTACTTACGATCACCTTCAAGCTGTAGTGGCTGGTGGTGACGATCCTAGCTTTAAAGCAGCAGCTACTACTTGGAATTATGCATTTGTAAATTCATTTTACACAGCAGAAAACATCAATGAACTACCTACTACAGGTAACACAACATTTGCGTTGGTTCGTTTGAATTATACTCCTGCTGAATCTGTTATAAACGGAACGAATAAAGTTCTAGCTTCTGACGGTACTTTTTATGCAGTTAAAACAAATGCAGGTGCATGGTTAATCTATGCAGATAAAACTGAAGCAGATGCTGCACAAGTAGCAGCAGCAGTTCCTGGATTAACTGAAGCAAAAGTTTACGGAAAAGGTCAATGTTTTTACCGTTTGAATCTTCGTGATATGAGAGAAACAGAATTGACTAAAAAATATGCAGTATTGCGTAATCACATCTATATGATCAACATTACAGAAGTAAACGGTATTGGCGGTAATTCACCAATTGATCCAGACGTTATTCTTCCAATTGATCCAACAACACCACTTGAAACAGAGACTCATATTTCTGCAGAGATCACAGTTGTAGACTGGATTCCTGTTGAAATGAACGAACCCTTAGGTTAATTAATCAACCCTTAACACCCCCTCTATTCGCCGTATTGCCATTTTTGCGCATGAAGTGTGAATAGAGGGATTCTTCAAAATATAAAAAACAACAGGAAAATAAAAAAGATAAAATGGTGGTACAATACATAAAAAAATCAGTTGCCTTGCTCCTGTTAGTGGTATTTAGTACCGCTTGCGTGCAAGAGGAATTAGGTAGTTGTGATTTTCCGCATCAACTTACTTTTCACTATACGCACAATGTAGAATCTACAGATCTTTTTTCGGAGGAGATCAATCATATAAATCTTTTTATCTATGATAAATCGGGTCAACTTATAAAGCAAGAATCTATAGAGAAACAACAACTAACAGCAGGCAATAGCTATCAAGTAATGCTTCCGGTAGGCGAGTATTCATTTGTAGCGCATGGCAATGTTAAAGACGCATTTGACTACCAAGGGGTAGAGAGCTTGCAATCGGCAGTTTTATCTGTCCATCGCGACAAGCAAGGCGGTACCTCACCAGCTTTTAAAGATATGTTTTATGCCGTAGTGAATAACGTCAAGCATACCATTCACAAGCAAGAAGAAGCTACCTGTCTATTTTTTCAAAAAAACAGCAATTTAGTACGTGTGATTATTCGACACATCAACCAAGTCGCTGCACTTCCATCTGCAAAGTGTACAATCTCAGCAGTAAATGGAGACTATAAATTTGACAATACAATATTCGGGACTAACCGTATACACTATACACCCTTATCACAAACAAAATCGAACGATTTAACGACTGAGTTTTCTGTTTTAAAACTATGGGACGGAGACAACTCAAATCTAAATGTAACCGAATTGAAAGGGGATTCTATCCATACGTGGTATAATGGTAACCTATCTTCCCTTTTACTTCAGAAGCCAGGCACAGATCTCGACCTAGAGGATACCTTCGAGGTGATACTTAATCTGGACAATAGTAACACGGAAGTAACAATAACGGTCAACGACTGGGAGGTTGTGGATCATAACTCAGGATTACAATAAACTTTAAACAAAAACAGACGATATGAATCTATTAAAGAAATTGACAGTGCTGCTCTTAATGGTGGCATGCAGCATGTCTTCCTGCACAAAGGAAGCCATGAGTGAAGCACCCCCTAGTTCGGGGGAGGAAGTGCAGGTTCGATTGCACCTCAAGATGTCTTCGCCCGATAATAATTATGCACTAACTAACGATCAAGAGTGTCATGTTGAAAATATCCACGTCTTTTTCGTTAGTCAGACTACAGATAAAGTGTATGATGTTGTAGAGGGTAAAAATATACAGAATGTCAATAATATAGACAAAACATTTGAAGCCTCATTGCTTATTCCTTTCGGAAAAACGGATAAGTTTGATAGTTATGTTTTGGCAAATATTGGCGAATTTATGGCAGGTAAAGACAAAAGTCTCTTTGTAGGCAAGACTTACGCAGAACTTCAGCTGTTGTTACAAAGCACTATTACGGGTAAACTTCATGATGGAGCAGGTAATTTTGTGATGTGGGGAAAAGCCAATAGATCGGAAGAGCACACGTCTGAACTCCAGTCACTCCGGAGAATCTCG
>CAMQTD010000117.1 GCA_947036995.1 uncultured Parabacteroides sp. | reverse complement strand
TTATCAGTAAACACGCTTTACTTGTAAAATAACGAGAAATAGCCCCCTAAAGGTTCAAATCGCATCAAATCCTTCACCTATAATCATCTATGTATCATTATATTGTGGTGAAGGATGATTGTATTTCAATTCGCCGATCAGCCTTCAGCCTATTAATCTCACTAAATACTGTTGAGACGATTTTACCATGCTCGAAAACTTGAGATATCAAAACAAAAGGCATATTCAATCAGCTTTCACCACAACCAACTGATTCACACCAAAATACAGGTGAAGGATTTGATTGCTTTTGAACCACTGGGGGCATAGTTTATGCACTGAAAAGGGGTAGTAATATTGTCTCAAAATAGACTATTGTTCTTCTTCAGATAGACACCGTCCGTCTCCCCACACACTACTGCTTTTGGGTAGATAGACGTTGTCTATTTGAGTAAGCACAACGTCTATTTTCGACCAATACATATACAACACAAATTACCCGCATACTTTTTACCCAAAAGCCGCAATGTTTTCGTGACAAAACATTGCGGCTTTTGGGTAAAAAGTATGCGGGCGTTCACCTAAAACATTACGGATTTTTGTAGTGCAAATAGTCAGATTCAATATAAACGCAAAACGGGGCGAAACCTAATGGTTCCGCCCCGTTCTTATATTAAAATCGTAAGGTAATTACTTACCAGATAATTTTTCTTTCAAAGCAGCAAGTTGCTCAATATCTCCAAGAGTTGTTTTCTCGTAAGAGTTTGTGCTCATTGCGTTATTGCTTTCTTCTTTGTGTACACGCTTAGCAGCTGGTTTTTTCTCAGTTGCTGTAGCTGAAGAATCTTTTCTTGCACCTTTTTGCTCATCTTCAAAAATACGGCTGTGAGAAAGAATAATTCTCTTAGCGTCTTTGTTGAATTCGATTACTTTGAAGTTCATTTTCTCATCAGTTTGAGCTTGAGAACCGTCTTCTTTAACCAAATGTTTTGGAGTTGCAAAACCTTCTACACCGTATGGTAAAGAAACTACAGCACCTTTGTCTAACATTTCGATTACAGTACCTTCGTGGATAGAACCTACTGTGAAGATTGTTTCAAATACATCCCAAGGATTCTCTTCCAATTGTTTGTGGCCTAAGCTCAAACGACGGTTATCTTTGTCGATTTCAAGAACTTGAACTTCAATTGGAGCACCAATTGCAGTAAATTCTGATGGATGCTTCACTTTCTTAGTCCAAGAAAGGTCAGAGATGTGAACTAAACCGTCTACACCTTCTTCAATTTCTACGAATACACCAAAGTTAGTAAAGTTACGAACTGTTGCAGTGTGCTTAGAAGCTACAGCGAAACGAGTTTCGATATTTTCCCAAGGATCAGTCTTCAATTGCTTGATACCAAGAGACATTTTACGCTCGTCGCGGTCCAATGTAAGTACTACAGCTTCGATTTCGTCTCCTACTTTCATAAAGTCTTGAGCGCTACGTAGGTGTTGTGTCCATGACATTTCAGATACGTGGATCAAACCTTCTACACCTGGAGCGATTTCGATAAATGCACCGTAGTCAGCCATTACAACAACTCTACCTTTTACTTTATCACCAACTGAAAGTTCAGTGCTAAGTGCATCCCATGGATGAGGAGTAAGTTGTTTCAAGCCAAGAGCGATACGTTTCTTCTCGTCGTCGAAGTCCAAGATAACAACGTTGATCTTTTCGTCCAATGCAACGATTTCTTCTGGATGAGATACACGTCCCCAAGAAAGGTCAGTGATGTGAATCAATCCGTCTACGCCGCCAAGGTCGATAAATACACCGTAAGAAGTGATGTTCTTAACGGTTCCTTCCAATACTTGACCTTTTTCAAGTTTAGAAATAATGTCTTTCTTTTGTTGCTCCAATTCAGCTTCGATAAGCGCTTTGTGAGATACAACAACGTTTTTGAACTCTTGATTGATCTTAACAATCTTGAATTCCATAGTTTTGTCTACAAATACATCGTAGTCACGGATTGGCTTAACGTCAATTTGTGATCCTGGCAAGAATGCCTCGATACCAAATACGTCAACAATCATACCACCTTTAGTACGACACTTGATATAACCCTTAATGATTTCGTCATTTTCAAGAGCTTCGTTAACACGTTCCCAAGAACGAGATGCACGAGCCTTTTTGTGAGAAAGAATTAATTGTCCTTTTTTGTCTTCTTGGCTTTCGATGTAAACTTCTACATCATCACCAACTGTTAATTCTGGATTGTAACGGAACTCGCCCATTGATACAATACCGTCAGATTTAAAGCCAATATTGATAACAACTTCACGTTTGTTCATTGAAGTTACCTTACCCATTACAACCTCTTTGTCTTTTACAGTACTAAGTGATTGGTCGTAAGTTTTTACTAGTTCGTCATGACTAGCTGATGCGTAGCTTTCGCCTTTTTCAAATACGTCCCAATCGAAATTGTCAACGGGAGCGATGTTTTTTAAATTTTCCATTCTTAATTTTTAATTCTGTTTTTTAATTAGTAAATTGGACTTTATGTTGTCATATCACGAATTCGGGGGCAAAGGTACTACTTTTTTCTAACACACAAGCAGTATCAAGTGAGGCTCAATGTGTTAATATGTTGAAAAAAAGAGTAAATCGAGCCGTTTTAAGCGAATAATTCGGGCATACGGTGCGCTTTGAATTTATTAAATAGCATCGCAGTATAGGGTGTATCAAAAAGACGTGCCATTTGCGGACACTCTTTTACACAGGCACAGCACTTTATACACTTCGCTGCATCGCTTTCGATCTCTGACGCTGCGTTCAGCGCAATGGCCGAAGTGGGACAAATTTCGATGCAATGTTCGCACTGCGTACACAAATCTTCTACCGTAATAGGAGTTGCTGGTGTAGGTGTACCCTTCTCTTTGTATGGGAAATTTCCTTTCACTGTAAGTTGTGGCAATGCCTCAACAGAGGCTAAGTTAAGCACCTTTTCACGAATAACGGCTCCCCAGTCAGAGGCAATTTTTAAATCGTCGGCATCAGGTCTGTTGAGTGCAATAGGCATCGACGGAATACTATATGAATGCTCTCCAATAAAAGCGCCTGCAGCTACAGACTTAAATCCTTGTGCTACACAAAGATCTGTCAATTCGAGTAATGCATCTTCGTAATCCCGATTACCGTAAAGCACAATCGGAACAGCCAAACAGTTTTGCGCCTTTATCTGCTTAAAACGTGCTACGGCTGTTTCTGCCACACGCCCACCATAAACAGGAACTGCCACAAATACAATTGCATTTTCTAACACGTAAGGAGCAGCTAGTGCTTCGTACGTTAGGTCTATTTCGGTTACACTATCGGCTTTAAAAGACTCTGCTACAGCCGTGGCTACTTTTACAGAAGTACGTGTAGGCGAAAAATAGATAATGTAAGCTTTATCGTATGTCATTATTTTACAGTTTGAAGTGAGGTTTGAATCATTCCAATAAGCGCTGCAAACTCCGCTGGTGTGTACCCTTTCGAGGTATAAACAACTTTACCATCTTTACCTATTAAATAGTTGCGAGGAATCGAATTTTTTGCAAACGAAGCAAATATAGCACGATTCTTATCTGGATAAAGCGGAAATGTAAAGCCATGCTTCGCGTTAAACTTCTTCAGATCTGCTTCGCTATGCTCACGCCCTACTACGAGCAGTTGAAAATCAGGATTATCTTTATATACATCCCAAATCTGTTTCTGTACTTGCGGAAGCTCTTTCAAACAGGGCGGACACCAAGTCGCAAATAGTGTTACTAAAATTACTTTTCCTTTATAATCTGCGGCATTAATCTTAGTCCCATTTTCCATCACAATAGAAAATGGAGGCATTGTATCACCTACTTTAATAATGTCGTCGGGAGAATTTACTGCACACAAAGGATTGAAAGATAACGCTAAAAAGAGCACTGAGAGTAGTATTTGCTTCATTGATATATATTTTGTGCAAATATAATATTTCCAATGGGTTTCACCTTAACATTTAATCTAAAACTTTGAATTCAGTTATACTGTTTTATACATACATAGGTTCTTTTGAATGTATGTGTGAATTTAAAAACAATTTAAAGGATTAAATGATGAAAACAAAATTATTCGTCTTGGCTTTAATGCTACTCATAGGCGGTGTCGTAGTTGGCAGTTGTAGTAAAAATGATGACGACAAAGATCAACCAAACAATTTGGTTCTAAATAGTTTCAACGAAATGTTCCCTGGAGCCTCTCAAGTGTCGTGGGATATGGATGATGGCTATTATGTGGCAGATTTCTATAATGCTCAGTTTAATGCCGAGGCGTGGTTTAACACAGCTGGCAGTTGGTTATTAACCGAAACAGAACTCTCACTCGACGCACTACCAGCTGCCGTAATGGATAATTTTAATAAAAGCATCTATTATAATTGGGAGATAGACGAAGTGTCTAAAATAGAGAGAGCAGGCATCAAAGAACCAACCTATACCATTGAGGTACAACTAGGAGACACAGAGATGAAGTTGGTTTACAACATGGCGGGTGAGCTTATCAGTGAAATAAACGACAGCGATAATACCAACACCGGAACACCTCCAGTTGTTATCCCTGAAGCTGTTCAATCTTATATCAATGCCAATTATAGTGGTGCAACGATTCTTTACTTCGACAACGAACGCAATGTTTTTGAAGTGGACATCCTCCATCAAGGTAAACAAATTGAACTACTATTTGACAATAAAACATACCTATGGATTGAATCAAACAGAGAAGTTATGTTAACCGAAACACCTTTGGCTGTACAAAATGCATTCAAAGAGTCTATCTACGCCAATAAACCCATCGAAGAAATTGAAGAGATAACCCGAGCTAGCGGCGTTATTTATGAATTTGAATTAAAAGATGGAAAGCATGATATCATGGTTGTGTTTAATAGTGCAGGGGTGATTGTTGCAAAATAAATAAATTAGCTATACAGCGAGGGGCTTTTATTAAAACAACAACCTGTTCTAATAAAAGCCCCTCGCTGTATAATAATACAATTGATTACTTTACATCTAGTTCTGTATTTTGATTCATCGCAATAATTTCTTTCGTGATATCTGCCATAAAAAGCGGAATATTTATAAATCCTCCATCTTTTTTTAAATTCTTAAGAGAATATCGAATACTTAATTTCGGAGAAAACGCTTTACGATAGAAAGTTAAACTTTTACCTATTACGTTTTCATCAGCCTTCACTTCAATCGGAATAATATCATTTTCTAATTGAAGTATAAAATCAACTTCTGCACGATTTTCAGATGTCCAATATCTTGGCGTGTCTTCAAATTGACCTATAAGACTTCCTAAAATATAGTTCTCAGTCAGTGCTCCCTTAAACTCGGTGAGAAGTCTATTTCCCTCAGCGATGGCACTCGGGGCTAATTTAGATTGTTGTCTTAGTAAACCCACATCTATAGAGTAAATTTTAAATGCACTGACATCATCATAAGCACTAAGTGGCAGTGCTGGTTTTGAGCATAAATTGACTTTGTATATCAGTCCCGCATTGATAAGCCATTGCAAAGCATTTTCATAATCACGAGCGCGTGCTCCTTGTTTAACAACTTTGTATATGAATTTTTTGTTATCGCGTGACAACTGCGAAGGTAGAGATTGCCACACATATCCTATTTTTGTAACATCATTATTGTCTGCGTGTTTACTAAAATCGAGTGCATAAGCATTCAGTATGTTTTGAAGAATCTTCTGCACATTTGAGATATCTCCACTATCTAATAATTCAACAACTGCCTCAGGCATACCTCCCGAAATGTAGTACATTTTAAATTTATCAAGCAGTTGGTTGAAAAAGATAGCTGGAATTGGCTCAATTTTATCTATCCCAATCAAGTAATTATAGAGTGATTCATCAGCACTACGAATAAATTCTAAAAATGAAATTGGATAGATATTCATAAAATCAACCTTACCTACTGGAATAGCATTTACCACAAGATTGTGCGGATTATGTGATTTAAATCACATAATCCGCACAATCTTGTGGTAAATGCAGTAAAAAAGTCAAAAAACCACACGTGTATTAAATTATGCTATCCAAAATAATAATTTATTTTTATTGCATTCATGCACCATTATCGCCATTAAAATCATATTTTTGCACTTAAATGGTAGCATTTACAATTTGCAGTAAATTGATTGATGCTTTAAAAGGGAATTCGGTGTAATACCGAAGCTGTACCCGCAGCCGTATGTTTCATCTATCCAATATTGAGTATAGAGCCACTGATGGCAGTTAGAGCATTCTTGTTTGAGCTGTTTTTGGGAAGGTTTCAATTATTGGGAAACGAGCCGGAAGACCTGCCATCAAATCAATTTAAAGTAAAACTTCGGGAGTAAAGTTTATACGAGCCTATATTGTTCGTTGCAACCTGCTCCCTCATAAATCAACTATGTGATGAGGCTATATCTAATCCAGCTTTCAGTTTTTTTCGTATCAACACTTGCTTGTTGGGCACAAACGCCTCAACGTATTATCTCTTTAGTACCTTCGTTAACCCAAAATCTCTATTACTTACAAGCACAAGATCAGTTGGTGGGATGTACGAGTTATTGCACAGCTGCAAAATCTGATAATAAAACAATTGTATCGTCTGCCATTAAGATGAGTTTAGAAAAGGTTGCCAGCCTAAAACCCGATCTTGTTTTGGCAACGGGTCTTACTCCTCAAAAAGATATCAGCACTTTAAGGAAACTTGGTATAAGGGTTGAGATTCTTGCGGCTCCTAAATCATTTATTGAGGTGTGCAGTCAATTTCAAACCTTCGGTGAGTTGGTTGGTAAAGGAGCTGAAGCCAAACAGATAATCACGCAAATAACCCATAAGGTTGATAGCATTAAACAACATGCCAATAGACTTACGCAGAAACCTAAAATATTAATTCAAGTGGGTGCAAATCCCATCTATGCAGCTACACCGAATACCTATATGGACGACTTTATTAGCTATGCTGGTGGTATCAATCCGATGGCAGATTTAACAAATAGCATTGTTGGCAGAGAGCTTGTTATAGCACGCAACCCCGATTATATTTTTATTACAACCATGGGGACAATGGGCGAAGAAGAAAAAACGATATACGAACGATTCCCTCAACTAGCTGCAACAAAGAAAAAGCAAATTTTCACTCTTGATGCAGAGGTAGCTTGCTTGCCCACTCCGATTGATTTTCTTCGAACACTTGAAATACTGACACAACACATTCATTAAAGCTATGTTTATTCGACTAATTACACTGTTTATCGCCGTATGTATTGCCTCGCTATGCTCATTATGTGTTGGAGAGATGAAACTTCCATTCGATCAACTGATTGATTACATGAACGACACCTCCTCTATGGAGTATGCCGTACTTACACATATACGTATACCACGCACACTATTGGCTGTTGCTATTGGTGGGGGATTGAGTTTAGCAGGCGTTATATTGCAGGGAATCTACCGCAATCCGCTGGTCGAACCCTACACCTTAGGTATATCTGGTGGCGCTTCACTGGGTGTAACATTGGCTATTGTAACAGGCATTTATGCCAATTATGCGCTATCACTTCCATTCTTTGGATTTGTGGGGGCGTTCTTGACAATCTTTTTAGTCTACTCGTTAAGTCTTAAAAAAGGGGTGGTTAGTGTGAATCGGATGTTGCTGATTGGGGTGATGATTAGTTTTATATCCTCATCAATGGTGATGTTTTTGATGTCTATAACTGCATCCGAGAATATTCATGGCATAATATTTTGGACGATGGGATCGCTAGACGAATCCAATCCTTATTTAGTATATGGGATGTTGATTGTATCTGTTTTTTCAGTTATT
>CAMQTD010000116.1 GCA_947036995.1 uncultured Parabacteroides sp. | reverse complement strand
TTAGAAAGCCACACTCACCTCAGCCCCAATCTGGAAAGGTTTTCCTTTTTGGGTAAATGAGTTGCCAAACGATTCGAAGTAGAATGCTTGGTAGTTGGTGTTGGTGATGTTGCGCGACCAAAGGTCTACTTTAACGATTCCTTTGCGTACACCTACTTTTCCGTTGAGTGTGCCGTAGAAGTCTTGTCCGATATCATTCTTTTCGGTCCAATAGATTTTGCCTGCGCCTGCAAATTGTGCTGAGGCAGTAAATTGGTCGATGCATTTGTTTTTGAATAGTTTATTGTATTGCAAACCGATGCTTAGGGTGTGCCCAGGGGTGTAGGGTACATAATTGTCTTTGTAGTCAACTACAGTACCCTCTTTGTCGGCGCCAAGATTGTAGTCGCTAAAGGTTGCATGCGTGAAGCCGTAGTTGATGTCGGCAGTGAGTTCGTTTGTGATTCTGCCTTGGATGCTTGCCTCTACACCATAGCTTTGTGCTTTGGCTGCGTTGCTAATCATGCGTCCGCTACCACTGTTTACAAATTGCGTTAGCTGTATATCGCGGATATCCATATAGAATGCTGTCAACTCTGCGTTTAAGCGACCTTTGATTAATTCGCTGCGGATACCGGCTTCGTAGTTCCAGCTGTGCTCTGGGTTGAACGATGCTACATCTTTAACAGGAAGTGGTTTCCCGAACATATCGCTCATGCTAGGGGGCATCATATCTTTTAAGCCATATTTAGCTTCTGCCTGTACTAAGTCTCCAAACATCTGTACGTTGTATCCGCCTGTTTTGTATCCTTTAGCTACAGATACGTAGGTAAAGGTGTTTGGATTGCATTGGTAGCGCAAAGATAGTTTAGGGAGTAGTTGGAGAAAATCTTGCGATTCGCTGCCGATCAACTCTGCTTTCATTGGGATATCCATACTCATTGGAGGCATTCCGGGTTTGAACGAGGGCATAGCTACATTCATTGCCATATCTTGTACCGATGCATTATAATCTAACTTCGCTTTTTCGTAGTCTAACCTAATGCCTGCTGTAACAGAAAAGCCTTCGATGAACAGATCGTTGTAGGTTGATTGATGGAATAGTGCAGCTCCGTAGGTTGGTGTATCAAAGTTTCCGGGGAAGTAGATGTTGTTATTTGCATCCCCTTTGATGGTTAGGGTAGGCATCTTTGGATTCTCCTCCTTTAGTTTGTCAAATACGGGTTGAAGCACCTCTTTGATACCATCCTCTTTGAAGGTTACAGGTCCATCCGTGTTGAGATCTTCGTAAAAACCATACGCTCCGAAACTCCATTGGTAGTTGTTGTCGGTGTTTGATTTGATGGCAAGCTCTTCGCTCCATGCACTTTGTTTCTGCTTTTGGTTGAGTACAAAGATTGATTTCTCTGTGTAGTCTTGATCCATCTGCATGTCGTCTTTAAAGTATTGGTAACCTGTGGTAGACGAGAGGATGTATTGATCTGTTTTGTATTCGAAATAGAGACCATTGCTTAACATGCTGCGGTTGTAGCTGCTTGGGTCGTTGATACGAATAGGAGCCGTTTCGCCAGTCTCCTTGTTGAGCATGCCGTAAGGGAATGCGCCTTGATCTGTGTAGTTATAATTAAAGGTGTACGAGGCTTTAAGTTTAGCATTGATTTGGTAGTCTAGCTTAAAACGTCCACCAGCAGACTCTTCATGGTCGGCGCTTGTGTTGTTGTATTCGTTTGTGAAGAATCCATCGTTGCGATCGTAGTATCCGCTTAACGAGATACCCACTTTGTCGCTTAACTTTGCATAATGCGATGCTTTTGCTTTTACTGCTCCATAGTTTCCACCCGAGATAGATAATTTTGTTCCTTGATAGTCAAGCGGCGAAAGGGTGTATATATTAATAATACCCCCCATTGCATTACGTCCGTATAGTGTTCCTTGTGGTCCGCGGAGAGCTTCTATGCGTTGGATATCTGTTAGTTCAAAGTCGAACGTGCTTTTGCTTAGTGAGGGGATGTTATCTACATATAATCCAATAGACTGTCCGCTGCTACGTGCTCCAATACCACGGATATAGATTGCGGATGTTAGTTTAGAACCATAGTCGGGCATGTAGAGGTTCGGCACAAAAGAGCTAAGATCTTTTATGGCATCAATTTGACGCGCTCCAACTACTTGAGGCGAAATAACGGTTATTGACCCAGGTAGTAGGTGTAGCTTATTCGTCTCTTTGGTAGACGACGTAATTACGGTTTCGTCTATCGTATATGTTTTAATCGTGTCTTTTTCGGCTGTTAAATCTGATTTAGCCTGTCCACTGAATGCCAGTAAACAAAATCCGAGTGCATAATAGTAACGCTTTGTCATTGTAATGTATTTGTAGAGTTAAATTAATTTCGTGTTAATTTCCAACTACAAAGTAACAATAACTACAAAGACTCCACAATCACTATATGTAGTGATTTATTAAATTAGCTTGAAACGGATCAAATCCGCTCCAATACTTTTTGCACCAATCCCATTACCCCAGCTTGATAATTTGTGTTAGCCTGCAATGCTACGCGCCCAGCAATGATGCAGCAAACAGTTACGGCACGATGTCCTAAGAGTAGCGATAGACCTGCTAATGCAGAACTTTCCATTTCATAATTGGTAATTTTGATACCTTCATATCTAAATGATTCTATCTTTTTATTCAATGAAGGGTCGAGTAGGGGAAGTCTTAGTTCGCGCCCTTGTGGACCATAAAAACCGTTGGCGGCAATGGTGTATCCCTCTATCATTTCGTTTTGGGTGATTTGCTCAAAGAGTGTAGGGTCCGATGCTACTACATAGGGTTTGATACCTTTCTGTTTCCAATCCAATTGATCTAGCAGTGCCTGTTCCATGGTGAGGTCTCTCACCTTTTCGCTGTTTTCGTAGAAGTAAAGTACGCCATCAAATCCGATCGACTTCTTTGCAGCTACGTAACTGCCTATGGATGCTTCTGGTTGCAGTCCGCCCGAAGTACCTATGCGAACGAGTGTGAGTTGGCGGAAGAGTTTATTTACCTGACGCGTTTCGAAATTTATGTTTGCCAATGCATCTAACTCGTTGAGAACAATGTCTATGTTGTCGCACCCAATTCCGTGCGATACTACCGTAATGCGTTTGTTTTGATAAAACCCTGTTACAGCATGAAACTCCCTGCTTTGCACATCGCACTCGATCGAGGATAGAAGTTTAGCGATAGTGGTAACACGATCAGGATCGCCCACTAGGATAACTTTGTCGGCTAGCTGTTCTGGCTTGAGGTGTAGATGGAATATCGTACCGTCGGGGTGTATAATAAGTTCGGATGGGGCAATTGTTCTCATAATCATTTTGTGTGTTTCGGAAGGTCTTTATACTAAAACGTGAGTAAACAATCTCTACGAAAAGGAATCGTACTAGAGATCCTTCACTCACGTTCAAGATATGATATAATATGTGTAAGCTATCGCTTAAGCTTAATCTTTAAGCGGCTTGCTAGGTGTTGATGTTGGTTTAGCAATAGCACCACGCATCGATGTATCGGCTTCGATATTTTTCATCTTATAGTAGTCCATGATACCCAAATTTCCACTGCGGAATGCCTCAGCCATCGCTTGTGGAACTTGTGCTTCTGCCTCAATTACTTTTGCACGCGCCTCTTCAGCTTTCGCTTTCATCTCTTGCTCTAGGGCTACAGCCATCGCTCTACGCTCTTCGGCTTTTGCTTGTGCAATGTTTTTATCCGCTTGCGCTTGATCCATTTGAAGGAATGCACCGATGTTCTTACCTATGTCGATATCTGCGATATCGATCGAAAGAATCTCAAATGCAGTACCAGCATCTAACCCTTTTCTAAGTACAAGCTTAGAGATCGAATCTGGATTTTCTAATACTGTTTTATGACTTTCCGACGAACCGATCGAAGATACAATACCTTCACCTACACGTGCTAGAATAGTCTCTTCGCCAGCACCACCAACCAATTGTTTGATGTTTGCACGCACAGTTACACGCGCTTTGGCAATAAGTTGGATACCATCTTTTGCAACAGCTGTTACAGGAGGTGTATCCAATACTTTTGGATTAACAGACATCTGTACCGCTTCAAATACATCACGACCTGCCAAGTCAATAGCCGTAGCCATTTTAAAGGATAGATCAATGTTTGCTTTCGATGCAGATACTAATGCATGTACCACACGTTCGATATGTCCACCCGCTAAGAAGTGAGCCTCTAGTTGATCACGCGTGATAGACTGGATATCGGCTTTGTGCGCTTCGATCATTGCACGTACAATGATGTATGGCGGAACATTTCGGATACGCATCAGAACTAACTGAAGAAGCGAAATGTTTACACCAGAAACCCGAGCCGAAATCCATAACAGAAAGGGCACATAATACAAGAAAAGCGCCAGTAATAACACCACGGCACCTACCAGTACCAAGGGGAAAAAAGTAACATCTTCCATAGATTGATTTATTTACGAGTGAATATTATTTATTAGTAATTGGTTCGACTAATACGGCACCAGCCGTAACCTGTACAACACGTATAACGGTAGCTTCGGAAACAAATCCAGTAATGGATGTGCCTTCGGTTATTATACCGTTTACTTTTATTTTACCCATTGGGTTGAGGCGAGAGAGGGTAATACCTTCGTCGTTAACCTGAATATTGAGGTCGTCGTTCGAGGTAACCTTACCATCAATGTTTGTTTGCAAGGCATATTTGTCTATTGTTTTAGAACGCATCAGCCAATAAAAGAGCAAACTAAAAGAGGCAAGCGAAATACCTAAGGCAACGTGCCCAGCAGTTGCACCAACTTCGGAATAGGCATATATAATACCTCCCGTGGCACATAGCAGTCCGCCCAATCCAGCGACTGTAACGCCTGGAAGAAAAAATATTTCTACAAATAAAAGCAATAAAGCTAAACTAAGTAGCAATGTAATAATCGCAATATCCATTAGCATAATATTTATTTATTAAGAGTTTAAAACTATTTCTTATTTAGAAAGCGAATTTCTGCATTTCTAGCCCGTTTTTCCCACAATGCAGGTTCGTTAATTAACGATTCGATGCGTTGCTCGGTTGATAAGATTGTTGGCGATAGCTTTGCACGTTCACCCTTTTCGTTGTTATACGTGTTGCGGAGTGCATCCAGTTTATCATTAAGCGCTTTGATCTGTTTATTGATACTGACTACCTTTTCGTAATTTGTGCGTGCTTCGGTACTTTGAATTTGTGCCATTGTATAATAGATCAAATTGTCGGTAACGGCAAACTTAAACTCTTTTTCGATCGCATTCTTATCTGCCGACAAATCTGTATGTGCTAGCTTAATCAGTTTGCTATAATCTGTATCGGGTAACCACGAATCTTTGATTGAAGTTATTTGCGCACGTTCGCGTTTTAGTTTATCTCCTCCGTCAGACGCTTCGGTGATCAAATCAATACGCTCCTCGTTAGGGATAAATAGATAGATCGCTACAGAACCTTCGGGCTGATTGCGGTCTGAGGCAAACCAACCTAGCTTTTTTTGTTCGTCGATCACCATCATGTAATCGTTCGCCAGTGAGTTAAACGGCATACCTAATTGGTCGGATGCGAGATACGTATCGTTCGATGAGTTATAGCGCGTAACAAACAAGTCATATCCCCCAAGCGAACCATTCCCTTTAGACGAGAAATAGATCGTTGCACCATCAGAAAGCACAAAAGGGTAATTCGTATCTTTTGATCTGTTTATATTGCTTGGCAACTCCTTCTTATCCCCCCAAGTATCCAAGAGGTTGGATTTAGTAAAGAGCTTATAGGGTTCGTCTCCGACCTTTTCACCATAAAATATTTTATTCTGCTTCTCGTTCATATATACAATAGACGACTCGGGAGTATTCACGTCAAAGAAGTCGTTAAAAGGAGTCAACGAGCCACTCTCGCTACTTAGTTGGTAAGCGCCGAGTAGATTTTTTGTACTTACAATTACGCTATCAATGATTTGGATATTTTCTGTTTTAAAAAGCATGCGCGCTGCATTTTGTGCCTCATCCTTTTTGAGTTCCCAAACCTCGGTATCTTTTTTCTTCTTCGTTAATAGTTCGATGTATTTAGCATACATCTCTTCAGATTCTTTGAAGCGGTAGGTGTCGAAATAGAGTTCGGCAAGAAAACGATAAGCCTCTTGCACTCTGCGCCTAACAGCTACTTTGAGGTGCTTTTCTCCTGTTTCGTATTGCTTTGTTTTGTAGCTACAAACGCCATACCAATGGTTGTACGATGCATTGTTGGGGGCATTTTTTATTAAACGCTCAAAGGCTGGTTTAGCCTCGGCATATTGTTCTTTGGCAAATAGTTTTTTTGCTTGATCCAGGCTCTGTGCATGCAATCCGATGCAAAGGCACGAAACACTGCAGATCAATATTATCTTTTTGTAAAATCTTTTCATTACGCTCTCTAATCTATTGTTTTTTATAATATAGATTCAAAGATAATCTTTTTTTTTACAGTGCATCGTTATAGAATAGCAAATTTCATCTATTTTTGTACACAATATAAGTAATATGGCTAAATTAACAGAAATAGAACTTCTTTTTAGGAAGGTTGAACGAAAAGTAGTGAAGGCAATTTTCGATTATGAGATGATTGCCGATGGCGATCGGATTATGATTGGGCTTTCGGGCGGTAAAGATTCTTTGGCATTGATCGATCTTTTAGGCAGACGGATGCGCATCAATCACCCACGCTTCGAAGTGGTTGTGGCGCATATTGTGATGACGAATGTGCCTTATCAGTCTGACCTAGAATACCTACGCAGCCATACCGAACAGTATGGAATCCCTTTTATTGTACACGAAACATCGTTCGATCCTGAAACAGATACACGCAAATCGCCCTGTTTCGTCTGTTCGTGGACGCGTCGTAAAGCGCTCTTTGCCTTGGCTAAAGAGCATCAATGTAATATAATAGCGTTAGGGCATCATCAAGATGATATCATACAAACGCTTTTGATGAATATGACTTTTCAAGGCGCTTTCGGAACAATGCCGCCCAAACTTACGATGGCACGCTTTGATATGACTATTATCCGCCCCATGTGTTTGATCGAAGAGAAAGATCTGATCCGTATTGCAGCTTGGAGGGAGTATAAGAAGCAGGTAAAGAACTGCCCATACGAAGAGACTTCGAGCCGTCCAGATATGAAACTCTTGATCGCTCAGCTAGAGAAACTAAACCCAATGGTACGCCAAAATATCTGGGGAAGTATGTCTAACGTGCAGCAGGAGTATTTGCCGAATAAGAAAGAGAAAGAGTCATAATATCATTATGATAATGAATCGCTTACACACAAGCCTGCTTGCCGCAGGTGTGGCGTGTAAGCGGATGAAGCGCCGTGTAGCGAAGTTGAAGTGTTTGATATTGCTTCTATTTTCGGCTATATTGCGCTCTTTTTGTTTGTCGATGTAGTAAATTGAATCATTTTGATGTTAAAGTATTGACTGGAAGCTCTTTTTGATAAAACAAAAGTGACTTCTTTAATGCTCCTTCTAGAGCATAATATACACAAGCAAGCTGTTTTTTAAGCCTCTCAAAGCCTTTTGTAAAATAGCTGCCTACCTTTTGTTGGACAGCTGCCTGCCTTTTACCCAAAAGCTCCGTACTTTATGAGTAAAAAGTACTAGTCTGGCGGTGATAAAGTAGTATGATTTTGGAGGAAAGCGTACTGGTTAGGAGCGAAAAAGTCTATATATTGGCGAAATTGGAGGTTGTTTTTCTCTATCTTGGCATTTATGAAAAAAGGAGAAGATAGTGATTTGTTCTATTTTCAAGCAAAAAGATTTAATACGGACTGTATCGGTTACACGCTGGTTTATCGTGCGTATAAAAAAAGGGATTTAAACAGCGTTCAATCACTGTTTAAATCCCTTTTTTTGTTTGTCCAATATAGAACGAACCACC
>CAMQTD010000115.1 GCA_947036995.1 uncultured Parabacteroides sp. | reverse complement strand
AACTCTTCTACACTTTGTGCGCCCTTACAGCCTGCTATCATGCGGAAACTACCCAATTCTCCGAATCTAAACACATCGCCAAACCCCATGTGACGAATCATGATCTGTGTGAGTCCAGAGAGAATATTTTTAACATCACCGCGCGAAGCGGTAGAGCTGTCCGAAATTAGATCGCATACATGATCAAGCTCGATGGTGCGTATGCTGCGTACTTGTCCGTGCACTAGTTTTTTACCTGCTACTGCATTTTTACTTAAATCGGGACGTAGAATTAAATGATACTTTAATGGCATGATAGTGATATTTAGAGGTTTATAACTGAAAAATAGTTCGTTATCGATAACAGTACAAATATACAACACCATGAGATCTCAATGTGCTGAACGATGGTGAACTGTGGTAAACGATGCTAAACGATGGTGAATTGTTTTTACTCCTTATCTTTTTACGTATGGGTTACCACTATTATGCAAAAAACAAGGAACCTTTACCGAAAAACAAAGGGACTTTATCACTAAAAAGTCCCTTTGTTTTTACATATACTCCGTGAGCTATCCGTATAGAAGCAGCGGCTGTCTTTTTAGAAACAGTTGATTTTATCATTGCTTATTGTATTTATTCACATATTACATGCAAGGTTTTTTGTGTTTTTCTGAGATCGATAAACGTTTAAAAAAAACGTTTTCTCCTCGCGCTAATTTAATAAATTTATTATCTAAATTTATTTTAAGAATTAATACTATATTAAGAAGAAATGGTGATGCCCTCATCGCACTATTTACAACCTATTGTGTTAATGAAATTTAATGCGTATTTTTACACTGATTAATCACTGATTATTAGTAGTTTGTAATTAGGTGTTTTTATCGTTTTGTTGCGCTTGTGTTGCGGAAAGGGGCAAAAACCGCGTCACAGCCGCGTCACGCAAAAAAACGTTTGCGTAGCTTATTGTCGAAAAACAACGATTAAAATTATGAAGCCAATAATAGACAAATGTTGAACGATTGCGTAATTATCACCCCCCTAAACTGTCGAAAAATCAAATATGGTGGTTTTTAGTGCGAAGCATTGTAGTTTTCTATTAAAAGATTATATTTGTACAACATTCTTGCTGTAGCATGAAAAACAAATCTTGTATGATAAAGAAAAAGGAAGGATTTAAAGGAGAAAGGCTTGTTTCGTTACCCGAAGCACTATTGACTAAGTTTAGCAAAAACCCTTTAATAGAGAATCTGTATATACGTAAAATGGGTTTCTTTCCTAAAGTGAAATTTCATGCTGTAGAAAAAGAGCAGGGAGTGCATTACTATATGTTATTGTATTGTGTTGATGGCAAGGGTTGGTATAAAATTCGGGATAAGAAATATACAATATCGTAAAATCAATCTTATCTTTGTTCCTTACAAACAAAAATATAAATTATGAACGGAACAAATAGAAGCAATATCAAAATTGGACAACTGGTCAATATCGTATTAAAAGAGGATCAACGCACAGGCGATTTAACCGAGGGCGTTGTGAAGAATATATTGACTAAATCGCCTAATCATCCGCACGGAATAAAAGTACGATTAGATAGTGGAGAAGTGGGGCGCGTGAAGGAGATTCTTGAAGAGGCTGATTGATAACTGTATTGTAACCTTTTCGAACTTAGCAAGAATAAGAAAGCGCTATCACTGTTTATATTAAACAAGGATAGCGCTTTTAATTTATAGCAAGGTTTTAGTTCGGGAAATATTCGTGATAATTGTCATTATCATCAGCTACAGTTTTCAAAAGTTTGCCTGTAGGTGAATAGTGTAGGTCTCTTTCAGTTTCGCCCGATTCTACTTCGATGATATAGATGTTCTCTAGATCACGTCTTTCGAGTAGATTGACCTCTTCTTTCCTCCAAGTCTTATATTCACTGGCTTCGAAAGCTGTTTTTACCTCTTGAGGAATAGCAGCATAGTTCATGTCGGATTCTGTTACAACCCATGTGCCATTTGATTCGAACCAAGCCTCCGATTCTACTCCTTTGAAATTAAATTCGGCTACAGTATAGTTTCCTTCTGGTTCCCATTCTACTCTTGCAGCGTTGGGGTACATTGAATTAAATGTTTTTGTTACTTCTTGTGATGCACTGAAACGGTGATCATCGTCGCAACTTGTAAATACAGCTGCAAGTACAGCTACTGATAAAATTAATTTCTTCATTTTGTCGTTTATTATTTATGATTTTTTATTTCGCCTTTTTTATTGAACTCTAAATCCAATCCATTGGTTAGTTCTACACTATATTCTCTTGATTCGTACTCGATTTCGCAAATTTGGAAGTCGGCATAGTTTTGAGAAACGAATGCTAAAATGCGTTTTGGGATAATTGTTTTCGGTACGCTGCCGTCTACACCAGCATCCACACTCGTCCACTCGCCCTTTTTGTTGAATTCGATTTGAACACCATTTACCAAGGTTACCTTATAGGTTGTTTGTAAAATCTCTTTGTCCATTTTAGCAAACGATATTTTATTATCCGTGTAATGTGTATCCAAAAACTCAATCGCTGCTTTGGGTAGATCTTGAGATTTTATGATATACTCTTCTGCCTTGATTACTTGTGTAAATGACAGGAAAGAGAGAAGTAAGACTGCTAACTGTTTCATGTTGTTTAATTTTAATACAAATGTAGCGGTCAAAACTGAAAAGAAAATGAAATTTGAATTTAGATGAATAAATAATTAACGCGCAATAGAAAAACAATGTGCTCCAGTAAAGGCATAAGTCAATGTTAAGTTATACTTCTTACAGATCGAATCTACAATAGCAAGCCCCAACCCAGAGCCTTGTGCCGATTTCCCTTGATGAAACCGATCAAAGATATGCGCTGCATCTAATGCCTGATCTGTAGAGTAACTCTCAAACAAAATACTATCCTTAGTAATATGAATATGTATTGCTTGGTTAGCCGTGCCATGAACAAATGCATTTTTAAGTAAGTTCGTAATCATTACAACGGCTAAATAACGATCTATGTTGAGCATAAATGGCTCTTTAGAATCAATTAGCAGGTCGATTTGCTTGTATGCATACACCTCTTGGTAATCTGATTTGTACTCGTCTATTAATGTATTGATAGAAATACGTTGCTGTTCGAGAAACTGTCCGCTATCTATTTTGGAGAGCAGTAGCAGTGATTTGTTGAGCTTTACTAAACCATTGAGCGTATTCTCAATCTTATAAAGTTGTTCGTATTGTGCTTGTGTAAGGGATTCCTCTTCCATCAGAATTTCGAGTCTGTTCAAACTAACAGCCAGCGGTGTTTGCATCTCGTGCGAGGCGTTACCGATAAACTGTTTTTGATGTTCAAAGGCTAGTTCATGCCTTTCAGCGTTGCGCGTAGCAGCATCGTTTAGTTTGTTGAATTCGGTGATATTGGTTGGATTAATCAATGGTTCGTTCTTGATACCCAATGTAAACCGATCTAGCCAAGCCAATAATTTGAATAGTGGCGACATCGAAGTATGGAATATCCATGTTATTATCCCTATTAGTGCCACTAAAAGGGCAATATATAAGATCAGTATCCATTGCAAAATCGCATCTTTGAGGTCGTGCTTTTCGATGGTTGGGGTCAATACCGATAATTTGTAGTATTTATCATTCTTGTGATAAAATACTGTGGTGAGTATGCGTGCAGGTTCTGTCTCCTTTTTACTGGGGATATAGACCATTGAATCGGTATACAGGTTTTGACGATGCATACTGGTTGCATGTATCTTAGATATCTCTACCAACTCAAAACTGTTGTTCGAAGCCTCTCCACTCGCAGGTAGTTGCTCTTCGGTAAGCCATTTATGTATAACTTGATCGGCATAGTTTTCGAGTGCATCATCTGTTTCGTCATTGATTTCATCAATCATAGCAAAATAGAAGAATGCAGCCCATATTGCCATAATTAATGGTAATATGATCGAAATGCGCGTTAATGTATGGTTGATTAGTTTCATAATACCTATTTGATTGAGGTTAGTTTATATCCAAGTCCGTAGATGGCTTTGATCTCTATTTCTGCCGTTGTGCTTTGAAGCTTTTTTCGTAGATTTTTCATCTGTGCATAGATAAAGTCAAAATTATCAACCTGGTCAATATGATCTCCCCAAACAGCCTCGGCAACCATTGTTTTATTGATAACGCGGTCGGGGCGTGTGATGAAAAAATGAAGGATATCATACTCTTTGCGGTTCAACTCTAACGCTTCGTTATTTACAGTTACCTTATACTGATCTGGGTAGAGTGTTACATTTTCAAATGAGATGCAGTTTTCGCCCTTTGATTGATTGCGACGAATCAAGCTTCTGATGCGAGCTTTTAGTTCGGCCAAATGGAATGGTTTGGCTAAATAATCATCTGCACCGAGTTCTAAACCGAGTACTTTGTCTTCGATTTCATCTTTGGCAGAGATGATAATTACACCTTCGGATTTACGGAGCATTTTTAATGCCTTCAGCAATTCTAATCCATTACCATCGGGTAGCATGATGTCGAGCAGAATACAATCGTACTCATACAGCTCTATCTTTTCTTTCGCATCACTGAAATTGGATGCAGTTTCTACTATGTATCGCTCTTTTTCAAGCGTCTCTTGCATCATTTCGCACAGACTAGATTCATCCTCTACAATTAATATTTTCATTTCAATGCGTGTATTTTATTTTACTACTATCCTTTTGGATGGCTTCAAAGATAGAAAAAGAGACGATAGAATATAGGAAAATCTCTCAAAACTTATGGATAATTAGATAAAAATGCTGTCTTGGTACATTTTAAAGAGAATGTTTGTAGAAATCTTTTGACTTATCTGTATAATATGTATATTTGTCATTAATCTATAAATATACAATGAAGAAAAATGTAATATTACTAAGTTGCATGGTCTTATTGGGTGCCTCTTGCTCCCAAAAGTCTACAGTAACCAATGCACGCACAATTCCAGTGCTTCAGGGAGATTCTCCTGAAACAATTCTCGAAAAAGCAACGCATGTTGTTCCTACTGCAAATCAACTTTCGGCAATGGAGAATGAATTTATTGGATTTATTCACTTCGGACCGAATACGTTTACGCGTATGGAATGGGGTAATGGAAAGGAAGATCCAACGGTTTTTAATTTAACAAACTTGGATACAGACCAGTGGTGTGAGGCAATGAAAGCTGCAGGCATGAAAATGGTTATATTCACAGCCAAGCATCATGATGGTTTTTGTTTGTGGCAAACACGCTACACGAAACATGATCTTTCGGCTGCACCTTTTAGAGATGGTAAGGGTGATATATTGAAAGATCTATCTGCTTCGTGTCAGAAATATGGACTTAAACTAGGTATTTACCTTTCGCCAGCAGACCTTTATCAGATGGAATCTGCAGATGGATTGTATGGTAACGAAAGTGCATACACCACACGCACAATACCACACGTAGTAGAAGGCAGACCATTTAAGAATACAATTACATTCGATTTTAAAGTAGACGATTATAACGAATACTTCCTAAACCAACTATTTGAACTACTTACCGAGTACGGACCTGTACACGAAGTATGGTTCGATGGAGCGCATCCGAAAACAAAAGGAGGGCAGACCTATAACTATGATGCATGGAAAGTATTAATAAAGAAATTAGCTCCCGAAGCTGTTATCTTTGGTAAAGAAGATATCCGCTGGTGTGGCAATGAATCTGGTAATACGCGTGATACTGAACTGAATGTAGTATCTTATGCTGCAAATCCTGATACATTGAGCTATTTTGCTGATATGACAGATGTAGACTTAGGTAGCCGTGCTAAATTGAATACAGCAAACTATCTTCACTATCAGCAAACAGAAGTAAATACATCAATTCGCGAAGGTTGGTTCTATCGTGATGATACACGTCAAGGTGTACGCAGTGCGGATGATGTATTTGATATTTATGAGCGTTCAGTAGGAGGTAACGCTACCTTTCTGCTTAACATCCCACCTAATAGAGAAGGAACTTTCTCTGCACGTGATGTTGCATGCTTAAAAGAGACTGGTAAGCGTATTCGTGAAACGTATGGTGTAAATCTACTTGATGGAGCGAAAGGTCCGAAAGAGGTGTTGGATAATGATACACAAACGTTTATTGAGATAGATAATCGAGGCGAAGTAATTATCTCTACACCTAAACCAATCACACTAAACCGTTTGGTTATTCAAGAAGCTATTGCACAGCGAAGTGAGCGTGTAGAAAAGCATAGCTTAGATGCATGGGTAGATGGTGATTGGAAAGAAATAGCCACGGCTACAAATATTGGTTACAAACGTATTCTTCGTTTTGCCGATGTTACAACCGACAAACTACGTTTACGAATTACTGAAGCGCGCCTAACACCAAGCATCAGTAATATTACCGCACATCATTACGCAGCACGTCCACCGCAGCTTACTTTTGCACGTGCTAAGGATGGTAGCGTACAAATTATGCCTCGTTTACAAGATTTTGGATGGAAAACAGGGAAAGATAATGCCGCAGAGAATCTAAATGTAGGTTACAAGATCTATTACACGATAGATGGAACTGAGCCAACAGCATCGGCTACACTTTACACCAAACCATTTAAGATGGATGCAGGCGAACTAAAAGCATTGGCTGTACTTGGCGATAATACAGGGGCAATTAATAAAGAGCAGATTGGATTTGTTAAGCAAGATTGGACACTGCTTTCGGCTTCGGATGTAAAAGATAAAGCACCAAATGCTTTCGACTCTAATAATGGTACTGTTTGGAAAACAGGAAAAGGATCGAATCAAAACATTGCGCTCTCTTTAGGTAAAGAACAAACGCTTTCGGGCTTTGCATATACACCACAAAAGAATAATCCCGCAGGTTTGATGGAGAAAGGGCGTATCGAAATTAGTAAAGATGGCAAAGCATGGAAAGTTGTTGATACGTTTGAATTCGGAAACTTAATAAACGATCCAACAAAACGCTATCATTATTTTGATGCAAATGTAAAAGCAACGTATGTACGTATTGTAGCTACCAAATTAGTAGCAAAGGGAACGCACGTAGCCGTTGCTGAATTAGATTTCTTTTGAACAATAAAAGAATAACGATAGATGGGGAGAGTAGAATTTATTTCTGCTCTCCCTTTTTTTGTTTTATCTAGATGATACTTCAAGATGCAATCAATATTTAATCCTCTAAATAATTAAAATATCAAAATATAATTGTACGTTTGTATTAACAATACTGTTAGTCGTTATTGTTAGCATATACAACAAAAGATATTTACATGAAAGATACAGACGAAACGAAAGAGCAATTAATCCTACAAGCTGCTGAAGCAGAGTTTATGCACAAAGGATTTCAAGGGGCAAAAACAGCCTCTATTGCAAAAGAGGCAGGGGTAACACATGCTATGTTGCACTACTATTATCGGACAAAGGAGAATCTATTTAACAAAGTTTTTGACTCTAAAATGACACTGATAGCTAATATAATCATTCAGTCGGTAACAAATTCGGATGTTGCGCTGTTAGAAAGAGTCAAATTAGTGATTGAGTCTCACTTTGATTTTTTGGTGCAAAATCCAGATCTGCCCAGATTTCTTATCAATGAGTTAATCTCTCAACCAGATAAGAAACAGATATTTGAAGATAAGATTCGTGTTATTACTAGCATTGTAATACCATCACTACAAAAAGAGTTAGACGATGAAGCTGCAAAAGGAGCTATCGAACAGATAAAAGCATTTGATTTGATACTGAATATCGTATCGCTCAATATTTTTGTCTTTATAACATTCCCTATTTTGAAGTCGTTAGATTTTTCCCCTCACACAGCGGATGAGTTTTTAGAAAACCGCAAGCGTGAGAATATAGAGGTAATTATGCGTAGATTAATAAAACAAAAATAGAGAGAGATGAAAAGAGTAATTTCCATAGTATTGGGCATCTGCTGTTCGGTCGGAGCAGTGGCACAGGTGAGCCTGCGTGC
>CAMQTD010000114.1 GCA_947036995.1 uncultured Parabacteroides sp. | reverse complement strand
TTTCTATACTCGTATATAATTTGTTCTTCAAGAGATGTGTATAGAACGATTTTAAGTTATAAATATTTTTCATCTGAGTTGTTGTTGATTTGTATTATGTGCGATAAATTTCGCGTAATGATTGTATCATTGAATAGTTCATAATGGATTTATTCGCTTTTGACCACTTCTGCAGGATTACTATTGGCAGCTTTCATTACTTGCCCTAGCACGGTAAGTAAAACTACCACGATTACGCCAGTAACTACACCTGTCAGTAACCACCATGGTATGTTGGTGCGATAGGCATATCCTTGTAGCCAGTGATCCATTGCGAGGTAAACCAACGGAATCGCTACCACACTCGCAACGATTACTTGTGTGGTGTAGTCACGAAAGAATATATGGACAATATTATGAACATCTGCACCAACTATTTTGCGAATGGCTATTTCTTTACGTCTGCGACGTGTAGTGGCGGCAGCTACAGCATAAATACCAAATAGCGAAATCAATAGGCAAATAGTCGCCAACATGGAAAATATTTTTAACCCAACCTGTTCTGACCGATTCAGCCGATTATACAACGCGCTTATCGGTGTCAGATGAACATCTACCAAAGTCGTATTTATATTGGGAAGAATTGCAGTGATTTTTTGTATTACTGCTTGCTCTTGTCCAGGTGTAACACGGATGTATAAGATGTTTTGAGGGAAAACAGATGGTATGAAAATGGTTGGATGGATACGATTGCGGAGCGATAGGGTATGGAAATCAGTTACCACACCTACTACTTCGTATTCTTCTATAATTGAGTTGTTATTAAGAGAAGGCATACGGATAACAGAACCTACAGGTTTACTAAGCTGCATAAATTGAGCAGCCTCTTCGTTTATTACGACTTTTTGTGCTTCTCCTTCGTTCCACCATGTACCCTCTACCATGCTAAACTTGAATGTTTCGACAAATCTACTGTCGGTAAGAATAGAATGGAATGCAACCTTTTTGTGTGGTGGTTTCCCCATCCATTCCACTTGAGTAATTGTATTAAAAGGGTTCGCATTGTGTTGAGGCTCAAAGTTTGTGTCGGTGATACTTTCAACTTCAGGAATGGCCGAAAGTTCATGTATTAGGGCTGTTTCTACTTTTCCCGAATAATCTGTAAATCCAGCTAATTGAATGATTCCACTGTGGTCGAATCCCAGATCTTTATGATTGACAAAATGCATTTGCATCATCACAACCAACGCTGCAACAATGAATACAATACTAATGGTGAGTTGTAGGGTTACAGCCATACGTCGCAATATTGGTTGTTCAGTTATTTTCCTTTCTGACTGTGGACGAATAGCCAAATGACTCAACTTCCAGAAAATAATAAAGCCGATACACATCATCAACATTATTATGCCTATTCCGCAAACGAAGAAAAGAGAAATTACCTGTGGCATTTCCATTGTTATATCTAACATATTGGAGAAGATCGGGCTTGCAATGATAATAAGGCAACACGCAGGAAGTAACGATAGGAGTATAGCACAAATTAGCTCGAACATCATTTGCCGTATGAGTTGACTGTGTGAAGCACCATTTACCATACGCAGGTGGAACTCGCGGATACGTTGACGAAAAAGGTCAAGATGTAAATTTAAGAAATTGAATATTGCCGTAAGTAGCAATAATATTCCAGACGTAACAAATAATCCGATAAAATTTAATGTAAATGGCACATCAGAGTTTAACTGGTGGCGGACATCGCTTATAGGTAGCATTCGGGTCTCTATATTGAGATTTGTGCCCAATCGTGTGGTAAAATCACGTAGTTGTTCTGCAATCTTATCAACATTGGCATGCGGGTTAAACCTTACATACAGTCCGATATAGAACGTTTCCCACTGCATCTTTTCAGGCAACTCGGAGAAATGTTTTAGCATGTTGTGAGAAATGATCGCATCAAACGGTAAATTTGTATTGAGCGGTGGATCTTTCACTACAGCTGTAACCGTGTAGGGCGGAAGCGTAGCGTTCATTGTAGTTTGTACCTGCTGTCCGATGGCAGTTTCTACATCACCAAACAGACGTACAGCCACAGTTTCTGTAAGAACCATGTTGTTTAGTATCTGCAATGGTTGGGTAGCGTTACTGCTTACAATCACCTGCGGAAAGACAGTAAAAAAAGTACTGTCAGCATAAATCATATTCAACCGAACGTGTGGCATCTTTTTGATACGGCAATTTTCCTGACCAGTCATAATAGCAGCAGAGGCTTCCACTGCTGGAAATTGATCGTGTAGTTTCTTTTCCAGAATTCTGGAAACACCTTTATTTACTTTACCTGAATTCTTTTCCACAGCATGTATGTTGTAAATATGCGCTGCATTAGGATAGAAACTATCATATGAAGTTTCGTAACGCATCCAGTAAAGTGTTGGTACGAAACAAGCTATTGCAAAAGCTAATCCGAAAATACCGGTAAGCGACTGCGTTTTATATTTCCACATATTGCGGAAAAAGATTCTTAGATAATTTGTAAACATAATAATTATAAATTATTTATATTGAACTACTAAATGAGGTTCGGATAAATAGGGAAATGCCACCACTTGAGGGCATTTCCCTAAAAGGCCTAAAGAACCTCTATAGCTGGTTTTAGCACCTGTCCGTCGAACAGATTAATAACGCGGTGTGCAAATGTAGCATCGCGCTCGCTGTGCGTTACCATGATAATGGTAGCACCTTCGTTGTTTAGTTCACTTAATAGTGTCATTACTTCGGCTCCGTTTGTACTGTCCAAATTTCCTGTAGGCTCATCGGCAAGGATTAGTTTGGGATTTGATACTACGGCGCGGGCAATGGCAACACGCTGTTGCTGTCCGCCCGAAAGCTGTTGAGGCAAGTGGTGTGCACGGTGGCTTATATTCATCCGTTTGAGGATGGCTAATACTTGCTCTTTGCGTTCCGAAGCTTTGATGTTTAGGTAGGTGAGTGGAAGCTCTACATTTTCGAATACATTAAGCTCATCAATAAGGTTGAAGCTTTGGAATACGAAACCGATATTTCCTTTACGTGCTTCGGTACGATCTTGTTCTTTGAGATGTCCCACTTCATTTTCGGCAAGATAATAATCGCCCGAAGTTGGGTTGTCTAACAGTCCGAGGATATTCAAAAGCGTTGATTTACCACAACCCGAAGGTCCCATAATGGCAACAAACTCGCCTTTTTTAATTTCTAAAGAAACACTGTTTAAAGCAATCGTTTCGATCTCTTCTGTACGGAACGATTTATATAGGTTTTCAATCTTGATCATAAGAATTTAATTTTTTAGTTTTTGATATATTAATCACATTTCAATGCTTTCACCGGATTGGCATTTGCCACGCGAGCAAAGTGTTGTGCCATCACCAGAATAATAATAAATAAAGCTACCAATGCGCAGCCTATAAAGATAAATAGAGATAATTCTGTTTGTACGGTGAATTCTTGAATCCAGGAACCCAATGCAAAATAAGCGGCTAATGTCCCGATTGTTATTGCAGGCAACGCAATTTTGAGAATATCTTTGAGGAATAGATTAAAGATTCTCTTCATCGACCCACCATTAATTTTACGAATAGCAATCTCCTTTTGTCTTCTATTCAATTCATCTTGCGTGTATCCCATTAGTCCGATCAAGGAGATGAGTAGGGTGATGATTGATCCAATCAACACAGCATTACGGAAGCGCATAGATTCGGTGTATAGCTCACGCATTTCATCTTTCCACATGGATATTTGAAAATAACGATTGGGAACCAGTTCGTTTAACTTATGGTTTGCTGCTTCAATGTTGCTAGCATCACTGTTCTTAAATTTAATTACAATATTGCTGGCTACTCTATTTCTGTTAGAGAACAGTATAGATGGTCGCAAATCAGGATTATCGATAGAACTAAGTCTAAAGTTTTCGTATACGCCACAAACTGTATACTCCCTATTTGAGATCGTAATAATTTTACCAATAGCACTATTATTCCATTTTTTGAGTTGTTTCATTTTATCAACGAAACGTCTATCAATCATTATTTCGGTCGATATAGAGCTGTTAGGAGTAAATATACGCCCTTCAATTATAGGGATTTCGAGTACTTCAAAGAAGGAGTTATGTGCCCAATAGAGATCACCCACATTAAAGAGATCGCTTTTTTCGCCAGGAATAGAGATGTTGTTTCCCGATGGATGTTCAAAAGGGAGCTGCGAACAGCTTGTAATGGTTTCCACATAAGGGAGTCGTTTCAGCTCTTCGCTAATTTTATTTTTACCAATAGAGTCTACCCCATGAAGTGAGATATGCCCTACGTTTTCGTAGTTATACCCAGGGCGATCGTTAACCATCAATTTATATTGACTGTTTATTACCACCAATAGAGAGAGTAGAAAGCTTACTGATATAAATTGAAAAAAGAGAAGCGCCAATTTCCAATATCTTTTGTTCATTTTAAAATTTCTAAAAGCCGAAGCAATCGGTATCTGTTGGTAGATGTAAGCAGATACGATGCCAACAAGTAGAAATACCACGCCACAAAGCCCAATCAGTAGTGCAGTTCCTTTGGATAGAAATAGCGCAGCAATAGATACATCTAATATTTCTTGAATTGAATATTGAAATAAAAGAATCAAGAATATCCCAAATAGGATTGCAAGTGTAAAATGAATAAACGATTCTACAAGTGCCATATTGAAAATCTCTTTCTTCCCTGCACCATAACATTTATATACTGCAATCTCTTTAGATCGATTTACTAAAACAGAGATTAGAATCAAAATATAATTCAGTACAGCTGTAAATATCAAAGCGAAAGCAAGCAACATCAAGAAACGAGTCGATTGAACAGTAGCATCATCATTTGCATGAATAGAGGCAAGAGGTACACATTTGAAAGTGAATTTCAGTCCCCATTTCTCTAATTTATCCAATGGCATATGTTTTTGAATCATCTCTTCAATTCCCGAATCTAACTGTTCAATTTTAGTGCCTTTGGCTAATTTTATATACCCTTTATATCGGTCGTTACCTACCATATTCATTGTTCCATCCCACAGGAGCTCTCCAATGGATGATAGCGATATAATTACATCGAACTTTTCAGTTGTGTTTTCGGGTAGATCTTCAAAAATACCACCAATGGTAATCTTTTGTCTTGGTTGTGGGTGATCTATTAACGATATAACACGTCCAATTACATCGCCCCCCATTTTTTCGGCAAGAGAGCGAGAAATGATTGCGTGCATCGGGAGAGACAATATCTCTTTGGCACTGCCCAATATCATGGGGCGTGGTAGTACATCAAAAAAACAACTGTCAGCTAAGATAAAATTGCCTTCAAATCTATTTTTATCTTGATCTGTAAAGATAGAATTTTCTGATAAAAAGGTAGATCGGGTTACTGCCTCGATAGCAGGAATGGTCTCTTTGAGGCGCACAACGATGCCACCTGATACATAAGCATATTCTTTATATTCACCATCTTGTACTATGCCTTCGTGTACTTGATATATTTGATCAGCCTCAGGGTAGAATTGATCGTACGATTTCTCAAAATAGACCTTTGCTAAAAGGAGTATCCCCACCGTTAAGCCGATGCTTAACGAGCCTATTTTGATAATATTGTGCTGTCCGCTCTTAAATAGCGAGCGGAAGGTACGTTGGATGTTGTTCATTTTTACGATTCATTTATGTTAGTGTGGGGTTTAGTACCCGAATTTGGTTATACTTCGGTGTGCTAATTCCCCATTTTTATCAATTATAAAGATTTAAAGAAGCACTACGGCAGGTTTCAGTATTTGTCCGTCGAACAGATCAATCACGCGATCGGCAAACGTGGCATCACGCTCACTGTGTGTTACCATGATGATAGTAGCCCCCTCTTTGTTTAGCTCTTTCAATAATGTCATCACTTCGGTTCCGTTTGTACTATCCAAATTTCCTGTAGGCTCATCGGCAAGGATTAGTTTGGGATTCGATACTACGGCACGGGCAATGGCAACACGCTGTTGTTGTCCGCCCGAAAGCTGTTGAGGCAAGTGGTGTGCACGATGGCTAATATTCATCCGTTTGAGGATCGCTAATACCTGCTCTTTGCGTTCCGAAGCTTTAATATTTAGGTAGGTGAGCGGAAGCTCTACATTTTCGAATACATTAAGCTCATCAATAAGGTTGAAGCTTTGGAATACGAAACCGATATTTCCTTTACGTGCTTCGGTACGATCTTGTTCTTTGAGATGTCCCACTTCATTTTCGGCAAGATAATAATCGCCCGAAGTTGGGTTGTCTAACAGTCCGAGGATATTCAAAAGCGTTGATTTACCACAACCCGAAGGTCCCATAATGGCAACAAACTCGCCTTTTTTAATTTCTAAAGAAACACTGTTTAAAGCAATCGTTTCGATCTCTTCTGTACGGAACGATTTATATAGGTTTTCAATCTTGATCATAAGAATTTAATTTTTTAGTTTTTGATATATTAATCACATTTCAATGCTTTCACCGGATTGGCATTTGCCACGCGAGCAAAGTGTTGTGCCATCACCAGAATAATAATAAATAAAGCTACCAATGCGCAGCCTATAAAGATAAATAGAGATAATTCTGTTTGTACGGTGAATTCTTGAATCCAGGAACCCAATGCAAAATAAGCGGCTAATGTCCCGATTGTTATTGCAGGCAACGCAATTTTGAGAATATCTTTGAGGAATAGATTAAAGATTCTCTTCATCGACCCACCATTAATTTTACGAATAGCAATCTCCTTTTGTCTTCTATTTAATTCATCTTGCGTGTACCCCATTAGTCCGATCAAAGAGATGATTAGCGTGATGATTGATCCAATCAACATAGAATCACGAAAGCGCATGGATGCACTGTATAGATCACGTATTTCGTTTTTCCACATAGTCATTTTAAAATACTTATTGGGAACCACTTGATTTAATCTGTTCTCAACTGCTTCAATTGCTTTTGCATTGTTGTCTTTGAGTTTTATAAGTAGGTAAGGTGCTACTCTGCCACCAGTTGAAAAAAGAACAGATGGTCGGGTATCTTGATTAATAATAGAACTCAAACGAAAGTTTTCATAAATACCACAAACGGTATAAAATGATTTTCGATGCTCTGTAACTTGGATGTTTTTGCCTATTGCACCATCTTTCCACTTATTCAACTCTTGCATTTTGTCGGCAAACTTTCTATCAATCATAATTTCAGTTGTACCTAAGCTGTTTGGCGAAAATATTCTCCCTTTAATTATGGGGATCTCAAGTAAACTCAAAAATTGATCACCTGCATTATTTAGGTCTGAGATATTAAATAACTCTTTTTCTTCTCCTGGTATTGAAACGTTATTCCCCGATGGATGTATAAATGGAAGTTGAGAGCAACTTGCTACGCTTTCTACTTCTGGTAGTCGTTTTAGCTCTTCGACCATTTTACCTCTACTTATGGAGTCTATTCTGTTAATTGCAACATGTCCTATGTTCTCGTAGTTATATCCTGGGCGATCATTAACCATCAATTTGTACTGACTGTTTACTATCACCAACGAAGAGAGCAGAAAGCTCACTGATATAAATTGAAAAAAGAGAAGTGCCAGCTTCCAATACCGTTTGTTCACTTTGTAACCTCTAAATGCAGAAGCAATGGGAGTCTGTTGATAGATATAAGCAGAAACGATGCATACAAATATAAATGTCACACAGCAGACACCCATCAGTAGACCTATTCTATTTGATAAAAACAGGGCGGAAATAGATACGTTTAGTACCTCATAAATTACATATTGAAATAAAATGATTAGTAGTATCCCAAATAAGATAGCAAGTGTAAAATGAACAAACGATTCAACAAGAGCCATCTTGAAAATTTCTTTTTTCCCAGCACCATAACATTTATATACAGCAATTTCTTTCGCTCGATTTACTAATACAGAGATTATAATTAGAATATAATTCAGTACAGCCGTTATGATTAAGGCAATAGCCAATAACATCAAAAAGTGAGTTGATTTACTTGCAGCCTCAGTTCTTTCGTACATGGAGGTAAAAGGAATACATTTGA
>CAMQTD010000113.1 GCA_947036995.1 uncultured Parabacteroides sp. | reverse complement strand
ACAATCTATAGCTTCATCACTTTTTGAATGATGGCAACAAATATTTCATTTGTTAACGCGCTTGGTTGCTCACGGTAGTTCACGAAATCTTCGAAATAATCGCTTACAATATCTGCAACCATATCTTCGCCATCCAATCCCCACGCGGTTAGTTGATCTTCTATTTTAGTGCGCACCGAGCGAATCATCTCTAAACGAAGTTCGTATTGCGCTGGCTTTTCTTGTTCGGTTAAGTGTCCGTTGCGCGCAATCAGGTAAACAACGGTGTAGAATGTAGCTACATCGCCGTAGGTTGGTACAAAAAGAGTTTGTATATCAGTTGATAAAGCAGCTAGTTTAGTTTGTATAGCAGTCATTACGTTATGTGTATTATATAATTTGAATGCAAAGATAATAAAAAACAAAATTCAATCCAAAAAGCTATACCTGTTCTACTTTATCGGTATTGCTTGCTGGTGTAGTTGGATTATCGGGGGTATGCTGCTCATTAATTAATTTACCACAGGTTGGGCAATAGTGCATATTGTCGGCAAGCTGTGCATGCGTATTTGAAGGATATCTCTTATGAAACCGATTCATAAAAGCCGAACTTAACAAACCTGTAGGCAGTGCAATCATAGAGATACCTATCATACTGATAATACCTCCTAAGAATTTCCCTGCTGGTGTAATAGGATATACATCGCCATAGCCCACTGTTGTAAAGGTAATCACTGCCCACCAAAAGCCTTCGCCTATATCTGTAAACACGTCTGGCTGTGCCTTGCGCTCTACATAATACATCAAAATAGCCGAAAAGCAAACCACAATACCTGCCGTAGCATAGGCGGTAAAAAGCTCGTTCTTTACTGTCGAGAGCACTTCGCCTATCATTTGAAACGATTGCGAATAGCGTACCATCTTAAAGATGATAAAGATATGGGCTACATTAATAAACGTAGCAATCTCTGATCCATAAAACAGATACAGCAATACAAAGGGCAGAATTGCTATAAAATCAATGATGCCAAAGAATGACAGTAAATATTTCAGTCTTGCCCTATACGCTGGCAGATCAGGATGCTGTGCTGGGGCTGCAATAATACGCAAAACATACTCTATGGTAAATACCACGGAGGAGAAAAAAGTAATCGAAAAAAGCAGTACAATGTAATCACTTAAATTTGAAAAAGATTGAAGTATCACGGATGCAATACAACAAATAATTAAGAATTGAACCGTATGGGTAAACCCTTTTGCATGCAGTTTTAATAAAATCCAATCAAACGTCCTATGGCGAAGTTCTTTTGCTGTAACCATTTTTCTTTTCGTTTATATATTATATGATAGAAACAGTTTGTCTTAAAGCTTTGTTTTTACGGATGGTCACACGAGGGGTACATCTTGCCAAACACCCCGAATCAGTTCGCGCGTTGATTTGAATCCAACCTGCTTTAAGTGATCCAATACTTCGAAACGTCCACTGTTGATATTCGCTACATAATGCGCATCGGAGTTAACCATAACGGGAATACCGAGTTTATTGATCAATTCTAATTCGTGCAAACGAGGATACAGGTGACCTTTCTTAGTCCAATTTTTGGTATTAACCTCCATCATCAACCCTTTTTCGGCAATAAGATGCAAGTAGTCTGCCGTTGCTTGCTGATAAATAGGCGATTCAAAATCAAAATCAGGGCAAGCACTTCCGTTCATATATATTTTATCTGCGTGTCCTACAATATCAAATCCTCCCGCCTCAACCATCTCCATCGAATGATTAAAGTATGTTTGCACTAAATTCAAGACAGATCCGCCATAATATAGATCGATCGCTTCTTGAAATTTATCGTACGGACCATCTATACAAACAGTATTCTTCTCTAACAAAGGGGCTGCTATGGGCAAGAAATGAATGGAGCTCATGCGGAAATCTAACGGCAACGCTTTAAAGTAAGGCATCGAAGCATTGTATGTTGCATCCAGATAATCTATCTCTAAGCCTGCATAAATCTCTATCTGACTGGCATACTTCTTTTTTAACCGATCTATCTCAGCGATATAATCGGGCATAGCTACGCTCGACATATTCCAAATAGTTTCGAACGGAAGGGGTGAGTGGCTTGTAAAGCCATAAGCTCGAAAGCCGTGATTAATTGCCGACACTATAAACTCTTCTAAACTATTGTGTCCGTCACAAAAGGTAGAATGACCGTGATAATTGCTGCGTTGAAACATATATTTCGATTTTATATAAAACAAAGGGGAGTGCCGTTTATACCATTTTGATATAAAGCACTCCCGCTCCTATAAGTCTACCAATATGTAGTACCCTATACTGCAAGGCATAGAGAGATACTTAATCTTATTTTATTACATTCAATTCTTTACCTACTTTGATAAAGGCTGCAATCGCTTTATCAAGGTGTGCAACTTCGTGACCTGCCGAGATCTGTACACGGATACGTGCTTGATCTTTAGGAACTACTGGATAGTAGAAGCCTGTTACGTAGATACCCTCTTCGAGTAGACGTGCAGCATATTCTTGTGAAAGCTTCGCATCGTAAAGCATTACAGCACAAATAGCTGATTGCGTTGGTTTGATATCAAAACCTGCTGCAAGCATCTTCTCGCTGAAATAACTTACGTTACTCATTAATTTAGTATGCAAATCGTTGCTTTCGCCCAAAATCTTGAATACTTCAAGCCCTGCACCTACTACAGCTGGAGGAATTGAGTTTGAGAATAAATATGGACGTGAGCGTTGACGAAGGATTTCGACAATCTCTTTCTTACCTGTTGTAAAACCACCAATAGCTCCACCAAATGCTTTACCAAGTGTTCCGGTGTGGATATCGATACGTCCTACTACATTGTATTTCTCAGCTACACCACGACCAGTTTCACCTACAACACCTGCCGAGTGACACTCGTCTACCATAACCAATGCATCATATTTATCTGCAAGTTCACAGATCTTATCCATCGGAGCAACGTTTCCATCCATAGAGAAAACACCATCTGTTACAATGATACGATGACGTTGTGCTTGCGACTCTTGTAGTGCACGCTCTAGATCAGCCATATCAGCATTTGCATAGCGGTAACGTTTTGCTTTACATAAACGCACACCATCAATAATTGAAGCATGGTTCAATGCATCTGAGATAATTGCATCTTCTGCACCAAACAATGGCTCAAATACACCACCGTTAGCATCGAAACATGCTGCATAAAGGATCGTATCTTCAGTTTGATAGTAAGCAGAGATCGCAGCTTCAAGTTGCTTATGAATATCTTGTGTTCCACAAATAAAACGAACAGAAGACATACCAAAACCATGGCTATCCATTGCGTCTTTAGCTGCTTGAATTAAACGTGGGTGATCAGATAGTCCCAAATAGTTATTGGCACAAAAGTTCAACACGTTGTTTCCACCATTTACTTTGATATCTGCTTTTTGAGCTGTGGTAATAATACGCTCACTTTTGTATAATCCTGCAGATTTGATTTCAGCAATTTCGTTTGCTAGAAAGTCTTTCATTTTACCGTACATAATACTTTACTTTTTATTTAGAGTTAATCAGTTTATTGTATAAATAAGCCTTTCGCTTGTGTTTATTCTTTAGAAACGGCAAAGTTCTAAATTAATTTGAATATATTATCTAAAATTCGAGAGAAAAAAAGATGTTAACTGTATTTTTCTACATACATTTGCAACCAAATTATAAAAAAACACTTATTAAGCGCAATGAAAAATGTACTAATCATTGGTTCGACAGGTCAGATCGGCTCTGAATTAACCATGGAATTGAGAAATCGTTATAATGGTAATATCGTTGCAGGATATATTCCGGGAGCAGAACCTAAGGGTGATCTTCTTGAATCAGGTCCAGCAGAGATAGCAGACATTACAGATGCTCAGAAGATTGCTGATATTGTATCAAAGTATAACATTGATACAATCTATAACCTTGCAGCCTTGCTTTCGGCCGTGGCAGAGTCTAAACCTCAGCTTGCTTGGAAGATAGGAATGGGTGGTCTTTGTAACGTACTTGAGGTTTCAAGAGAAAAAGGATGTGCCGTATTTACGCCAAGTTCAATTGGTGTATTTGGTAACGATACACCTAAAGACCAAACACCTCAGGATACTATTTGCCGACCAGCAACGATGTATGGTGTAACAAAAGTATCAGGAGAACTACTAAGCGACTACTACCATGCTCGTTTTGGTGTAGACACACGTTCGGTTCGTTTCCCTGGATTGATCTCGAACGTAGCACCTCCTGGAGGTGGAACTACGGATTATGCAGTAGACATCTATTACGAAGCTGTAAAGTCTGGTCATTTCTCTTGTCCAATTCCAAAAGGAACATTTATGGACATGATGTATATGCCCGATGCGCTTAGAGCTGCAATAGATTTAATGGAAGTAGACCCTGCTTGTTTAAAGCACCGCAACTCTTTCAATATCGCAGCAATGAGTTTCGATCCAGAGATCATCTTTAACGCAATTAAAAAGCGTATGCCTGAATTCACAATGGATTACAACATTGATCCATTGCGCCAGCGTATCGCTGAATCTTGGCCAAACTCTCTTGACGACACATGTGCGCGTGAAGAGTGGGGATGGAAGCCTTCTTATGATTTAGAAACGATGACTGATGATATGTTGACAATCTTAAAACAAAGATTCAACAAATAAGCTCAAATTATCACAAACGAACGCGAGTCATGTAACATATACAATATGCTACATGACTCGCGTTCTTGTTTTACCCCCACACACAATAAGTATGTAATTATATTATATATTTTTATTGATCCCTTTTTTAGTTTAATATAATAATGTACATTTGTTCTGAATTATAAAAAAACACTCTAAAGTCATGAAATTACAATTTTTGGATGTATTGATTATAGCCATCTACCTGATGTTGATGGTTGTTATCGGTTTGGTGCTAAAGAAAAAAGCATCACAAAACATGGACTCCTACTTTCTTGGGGGGAAGTCTTTGCCTTTTTACATGTTAGGATTATCGAATGCTTCAGGCATGTTCGATATTACAGGAACAATGCTTATGGTCTATTGGGCATTTGCTTACGGACTCACAAGTCTTTGGATTCCTTGGTTATGGCCCGTATTTAATCAAATCTTCTTAATGATCTACCTATCCGTTTGGTTGCGCAGATCAAATGTGTTAACAGGAGCCGAGTGGATTAAAACACGTTTTGGTCAAGGAAAAGGGGCAACCATGTCGCATACCATTGTGATTGTTTTCGCTTTATTGAGTGTATTAGGATTTCTTAGCTATGGCTTTATTGGCGTTGGTAAGTTTATGGAGATATTCTTTCCTTGGTCTTACATGTCTCAATATGTGCCATTCGATGTACCTTTAGAGTATGTACCACACTTCTACGGAATATTCTTCACCACAATTGCTACGTTTTATGTAATGCTAGGCGGTATGTTAAGTATCGTATGGACCGATGTGGTTCAATTTCTTATCATGACCGTTGCAGGTGTTGTTATCGCTGTTATCGGTATGCAGATGGTATCTCCAGAGATGATCGAAGCATTTGTTCCACAAGGTTGGGATTCACCATTCTTTAGTTGGTCTCTTGATATTGATTGGAGCGATAAGATGAGTCAGCTTGCCACACGCATGGAAGGCGAACCATATAGCCTGATTACCATCTTCGTGATGATGTCTCTTTTCAAAGGTGTATTTATGAGTATGGCAGGACCTGCTCCAAACTACGATATGCAGAAAATTTTATCTTGTAAGTCTCCTAAAGAGGCAGCTTTGATGAGTGGATCTGTACCTGTAATCTTATTGATCCCAAGATATCTTATGATTATGGGATTTGCATTATTAGCGATCTATTTCTTCCAATCAGATGGAGGTATGGAGCTTATGAATGCGCAAAACTCAGATTTTGAAACCATTCTACCGCACTTAATTACTAAATATGTACCTACAGGATTAGCCGGATTGCTTTTAGCAGGGCTATTATCTGCATTTATGTCTACCTTTGCATCTACAGTAAATGCTGCACCTGCTTATGTGGTAAACGATATCTACTTAAAGTATATCAATCCAAAGGCAACTATTAAGCGCCAAATTCATGCAAGTTATTTAATCTCTGTATTGGTTGTAGTAATCAGTACAATAATGGGATTCTTCTTAAAAGATATCAACGAAATATTCCAGTGGATCGTAGGTGCACTATTTGGTGGATACATTGCAGCCAATGTACTTAAATGGCACTGGTGGAGATTTAACGGTCAAGGTTATTTCTGGGGAATGACTGCTGGTGTAGTAGCCGCTATTGTAATGAAATTTGTTGTGCCCGACAATTTAATGCTTTACTTCTTCCCTGTACTATTTGGAGTATCAATTATTGGTTGTATTATCGGAACCTATTCGGCACCTGCAACAGACGACGATACATTGATTAACTTCTATATCCGCGTACGTCCTTGGGGATTCTGGGAGCCAGTTGCCAAAAAGGCGATTGCACGCTACCCACAAGTAGAGCGTAACAAAGCATTCAAGCGCGATGCATTCAACATTGTTATTGGTATTATCTGGCAATCATGCTTAACCATTGTACCTATGTATTTTGTTATTCGCCAACAGTATCCATTTATTGTTGCCATTGTTATATTAGTAATAACAACATGGATCTTGAAAAAGAACTGGTACGATAAGATGTGCAAAGACGAAGCTGAGTACGATAAATTGATGAAAGAGATTGGATTTGACAAATAAACAAACAATATTTAATTAGAACAATATGAGCGACAAACAATTATTTATATCAGGAGATGCACTTCCTGATATGCCTTGGGAAGAGAGAGCAGCAGGAAGCAACGACGTAATGTGGCGTTACTCTGCCAATCCTGTTATTCCACGCAACCTGTTACCAACATCAAACAGTATCTTTAACAGTGCTGTAGTTCCATTTAAAGGTGGATATGCAGGTGTATTCCGTTGCGACGACACCAACAGACGCATGCGTTTGCACGTTGGATTCAGTGCCGATGGTATCAACTGGAGCATAAACGAAGAGAAACTAGAGTTTCAATGTGAAGACGAAGAGATTGGTAAATTTGTTTACGCATACGACCCTCGTGTTTGTTTTATCGAAGATCGCTACTATATCACGTGGTGTAATGGCTACCACGGACCTACAATTGGTGTAGCGTACACGTTCGATTTCGAAACATTCCATCAATTAGAGAACGCATACCTTCCGTTTAACCGTAACGGTGTGATGTTCCCTCGCAAGATAAACGGAAACTATGTAATGCTAAGTCGCCCAAGTGACAACGGACATACGCCTTTCGGTGACATCTTTTTGAGTGAATCTCCTGATATGTGTTATTGGGGCAAGCACCGTCACGTTATGGCACCAGCGCCATTCGAGGATAGCGCTTGGCAGTGTACGAAGGTTGGTGCAGGTCCGATCCCGATCGAAACATCAGAGGGTTGGTTACTAATCTACCACGGCGTACTACAATCATGTAATGGTTTTGTATATAGCTTTGGTTCGGCGTTGCTAGACCTTGAGAAACCTTGGATCGTAAAATACCGTTCAGGTCCGTACCTTATCGCTCCACAGAAAGATTACGAGTGTATGGGCGACGTGCCAAACGTTACCTTCCCTTGTGCAGCGCTTCACGATCCAGCAACAAAACGTATTGCTGTATATTATGGCTGTGCCGACACATCAACTGGTCTTGTTTTTGGTTACATCGATGAGATCATCGAATTCACAAAGAAACATTCTATCGTTTGATAAAATTAATAAATAACGACTTAGGGTAGGATTAAAGTGCCGATATTAAGCCTCAAATGTTAAATTTGAGGCTTAATTAGCAAATATATTAAGATAATATCAAAAAGATGTTTTACAATAGCTTTTTTAATTTGTTTAACTAAGGCAGAAAGCGCACCTTTGCATCCAGATAACCTAAGCAATTTTTTTCAGTCTTAAAGACTAATACCTAATTTCAGAAAAAGACCTAATTAAAAGAGGAATTCTGCTCAGAATTCCTCTTTTTGTATTATATAATATCTTGCTTTATCACCTTCCGACACTCCTTTATTAAAGCATTTACAACTACCTCCGTCATATACCGTAAACAGCATAAATAGTTGAATCCACAATCTCTCCACTTCAGTCCCCATATTATCCGCTTCAGTATATTATATCTTCCATTCCGT
>CAMQTD010000112.1 GCA_947036995.1 uncultured Parabacteroides sp. | reverse complement strand
TGTTGATAACTCCGTTAACAAAGTTGTTTACAAGTCTACTCGATCCGATTTTAAAAGAGCATTTACACTAAATGATCTTTTCTTATTCAGAAGAGAGTTATTCAAAGGAGATGATGCTTTAATGCACAACACCATTGATCATTTAAATCAAATAGAGACACTTAATGAATCGTTGACATACCTACAATGCGAATTTAGCTTTGACTTAGAATCTCAAACAGTCAAAAGCTTTGTATCATTGTTAGAAAAACGATTTGCATAAAAGCACCAAAACAATATGGGAAAATTATTTCTTGTACCTACGCCTGTTGGAAACCTTGAAGATATGACTTTTCGAGCAATCCGCATACTTAAAGAGGTCGATTTGATTCTTGCCGAAGATACCCGTACATCAGGTATCTTACTAAAGCATTTCGAAATACAAAATAAGATGCAATCGCATCACAAATTCAACGAACATAAAACCGTTGAACAGATTGCTCAGCGCATTTTAGCTGGCGAAACCATTGCTTTGATTTCTGATGCAGGTACACCTGCTATCTCCGATCCAGGCTTTATGTTAGTCAGAGAATGTATAAAGCATGGCATCGAGGTTGATTGTCTACCTGGTGCAACAGCTTTTGTTCCTGCATTAGTCAATTCGGGACTGCCGAATGATAAGTTTTGTTTCGAAGGTTTTCTTCCTCCTAAAAAGGGAAAACAAACTCGATTAAAGGAGTTAGCCATCGAAACACGCACCATGATTTTGTACGAATCTCCACATCGTTTGGTTAAAACGCTCACTCAACTATCCGAACATACGGGTATGGAGCGCGAAGTTTCTGTTTCGAGAGAGATTTCTAAAAGGTTTGAACAAACAGTACGTGGTACACTGTCCGAAGTTATTTCGCACTTTACAGCGAACGAACCGAGAGGTGAGATTGTTATCATCTTAGCAGGTCTAGAAAAGAAAGAAAAAGAGAAAGAGAAAAAATATAATTCTGAAAACTAAAATTAAATGAACATGAAAAAAGTTTTATTTGCAACAGCATGTATTGTCCTACTGGCTTCGTGTGGACAAAATTCTTCGGAGAATAAAAAGCTGCAAGCCCAAAACGATTCAATCAAACTTGAGTCTGTCAAAACAGCAGCAGAGTTAGACGAAATCTTATCTATATTAAACGATGTTGAAAACAGCTTTGCCAGTATTCGCGATGCTGAAAATTATTTGAGCGTACAACAAAGCACAAATAACGAGCTAACGCCTTCGCGTAAAGAGGAGCTTAAAAACAACATGCAATTAGTAACTGAAACACTGCAAAAAAACAAAGAGCAGTTGGCTAAATTACAAGCTCAGTTAGATAATAGCACCGTTAAATCAAGTCAACTTAAAAAAACGATCGACAGACTATCTGCCGAGATCGAACAAAAAGCATCTCTGATTATAACATTACAAGAAGATCTTACGAAGAAAAATATTCGTATTCAAGAACTTGACGAAATGGTTACAATCTTAAACGAAGATGTTGAAAACTTTGCTGTTACAACAATGGCACAAGCCGAGAAAATAAACAATCAAGAAAAAGCACTGCATACTGCTTATTATTGTTTTGGAACAGCTAAAGAGCTTAAAAGCCAGAAGGTATTAAGTGGTGGATCTATTTTTTCTAAATCGAAAGTGCTACAACCAGGATTCAATAAAGATTATTTTATCACTGTAGACACGCGCGAAATTAAAGAGATTCCTTTATTCACAAACAAAGCAGAATTAAAATCGTCGCACCCTGAAGGATCGTTCGAATTTACTGAAGACGAAGAAGGTAATGTAACATTAAAGATTTTGAATACTAAAACTTTCTGGAATATCAGTAAGTATTTGGTTATCGAAGTCAAATAAGTCAACACCTATGTACAAAAATTTGTTTATTGATTTAGACGATACCCTTTGGGATACGTATAACAATAACAAAAAAAGCCTTGAAGAGGTATATAACGAGTTTTCTTTAAATCGTTACTATACCTCGTTCGAGGTTTTTTATGGAATATTCCAGCCCGTAAACACACAATTATGGGACAAATACAGAGATGGTCTTATTGATAAAAAGACATTGACCATCGAACGTTTTTCACACCTCTTAGAACCTACAGGCTGCGTTACACAACAGGCTGTCTTAGACTTTAATCAATCCTTTTTAATGCATTCGAGTGAGAAAACAGGTTTAATAGCTGGAGCAATCGAACTATTAGAATACCTCAAGCCACACTACAAAATGCATATCATATCCAATGGATTTAGAGAGGTACAATATAAAAAGATCGAAAATGCAGGGCTATCTTCCTATTTCGATCAAATTATTCTTTCTGAAGATGCTGGTGTAAACAAGCCCAACCCTTTAATCTTTGATCTTGCACTCAAACAGGCAGAAGCAAAGCGAGAGGAAACACTTATGATTGGTGATAGCTGGGAGGCGGATATTCAAGGGGCATATAATGCCAAGATTGACCAATTATGGTTCAACCCTAACAAGATATCCACGAAGCAATTCGATCCTACATACATGGTAGAATCGCTACTAGAGATAACTTCGATTCTTTAAGCTGCACATACAAGCTTTGCATATGCTACAATTTAGCTCTATACATCCACTCTCCTAATGTATAAGAAATTGTAGCACCTATTGCTTGTGTCGAGAAGCTATTGCTTGAATATTGCATTTGCTCATGAAACAACGATACATTGATTAATCCATTCATTACAGGAACAACTACTCCAGCCGTAGCACGCCAAGTTAAACCAGAATCGTTGCCTACCTTCATATAAGGAGTGCCTACCTCTACACCTATTTTATACGAAAGTGATTTTATGCGACTAACCGACTCGCCCATGTCAGGCGTATAGCTAACCCCTGTACGCAATTTATGCGCATTCACATAGGTCATTTTGGTACTGCCAGAAGATAACGAACTGTATTGATTGTACGTATAATCAAGTGCATACAGCATCTTTTTATGTTGCAATGATGCACCAAACCCAAAATATTGAGGTAGATATTGCGATGTGTTACGCGCTTGTTCTTCTATTGACAGACCACTATCATCAAGTGTTATTGCACTACTCATGGGTAGCTTTTGTTCCCATCCGTAGGTCGCACCAAGTGTTAGATAGGTACGCTTTCCTACTGCACGGTGATATTGTAAGCCTAAATCGGCATAAAATGATTTCGCATACATTTTATTCTGCAAAACAAGGTCCGACTGTTTTTCTACTTGGGTAATATTCCCCAAGATATAATTCAGATTAACACCTGCCGAAAAATGCTTATGTAACTTAAAGGCCTGCGTAAGATAAACTTTAGAAAGCCCCCCACTCCCTTCAAAAGCACTCGTATAATAATTACCTGGCTCCCCCTCTAACTCATGTTGGCTTTCAAAATAGTACCCCACTGCAGAATAGGGTGTAAGCCCTACTGCAGCATACCACTTTGGCATGATTCGGGTAGAAAGCGAAAAGCTACCTAAATTCCCTGTAAAAGCGGTTGTTGCTGTACTTCCCGACTGCAATTGTTCGTATCGCGTAAACGCACTAACTTCTGCTACCAGTCTACAACTATCAATGCCTGTTAGTCCTGCTGGGTTCATATTATTAGGAAGCAAGTTCCCCCTCATACCTATCCCCACACCGCCCATCGCTGTATTTTGCCCATATTGTCCGCCCATAATTTCGCCGATACCAAACATGGAATACGGAGAAGCAGTCATCGAAGTTTGCGCACAAATAGTACTGCTAAGCAGTAGTGCGATACCTATTAAATAGTTAGAAACTTTCATATACTTTATATCTTAATTTTAGCGTAATACCCTCTTGATTATCAAACGTTAGATTCCGAAATGTTTGTGCGTAATCATCTTCACTCAATACAAACTGCAAATTATGCTTATACATACCAAAAGAGCCTAGCTCTTGCTTAATAAAATCGGTTATATCAAAACCATAATAGGTGTTTTCTTGATGCGTTTCATCTTCATAAAGTACGCCACCCTGTACTGTAGTACCCAAATAGTCCATAATAGCATCTGTTACTACATTATTCTCATCAGCTATATAAAGATATACGCTATCAGGAAGGGGGTTAAACCCATCACTACTATTTATTGCTGGTTTTATTTCGAGCAATGCCGACTCTATTGTTATATGCTCACCTTGTTGTTGTATATTATTCAAATACGGAAAATCAAAAACAGTGAACCAACCCATCCCCGCAAACAATACACTTTGATACGCCTCCGCCTCTTCTGGTGTAACAGTGATCTCTGTTTGTGATATGTGGCTAAACTGTTTTGCTGTATTGGGTTTGAATACAACTGTTTTTTGATTTTCTAATTCATCTTTCACTTGATAATAAAGCGTAATTGCGGCAGAGCTATCAGAGATACTGAACGATTGCATCACGCTGCTTAGATGAGCATTAGGAACGATGCAGATACCCTTAAAGTAGTCTTCAAACCTATCATCAGAAACAGCATCATCATTTTCGTGAAACCGTGTGAGTAGATCCTCTCCCATCTCATCGGACAGACGTATTTCGAGTAGATCCCCTCGCTTTGGATGTGGAATAAAACGATGCGTAGCAAGCGGTATAGCATCATAGGGGATAGTGGTATGGCTATAAATATAACCATTATCGTTCAGCTCTACCTTCTCGGTAAGTTTGTATACTGATATTTCTTGCAGCTGCGTGGTATCGCCAATAGAGTACCCTTCGTAGTGTAGGGTTAACACCAAAGAGTCTAACGACACAACTGCATCAATCTCTTCGGAATAGCCCGGACGTAGGTAGGGTATAATAGCATGTGCTTGCATCGTTCCCCATGTTGGATTTTTGTATTGCCCCAACAAGGCGAGTCCTTTTCCTGAGGTCTCCAACGAGTCTATCTTATCTACAGAAGCAATCACGGTACATGTATCTATGCTTATATTTCTAAAAGCTGTATCCGTAAGCGATTCTCCTAGCGTATTAGTTTCATCATAACAGCTATTGAAGAGCCATAATAAAGATGAAAATAAAAACAGGAACATGAGGTGTCTGAAATTCATTGTTTTATATATTTAGTTAAGAAGGTCTCGTTATGTGTTGCTTCTCTGATTGTGCAAAGGAGTAATTAATTCTTGTCGCAACCAATTGTAATGGATTAATCACGCTATTTACTATACGAAGTAGCATAAAAGATCGACAAATAGAGATACAGCCTATTCGTCGATAAAAACTTCCTATTGGTCGATTTCTTTTGACGCACTCGCTTATTCTCATTTCATTTGCAACCAAATAAATAAAATTACGATGAATAAAAAAGAACTAATGAGAGTGAGACTCGTGAATAATGCAAAAAGGCTGCTCGCTGTTGGGCTCGTGTTTATTATATTACCGATGATAAGTTCGTGCAGTAATGAGGATGAAGATGAAGACTTAATCGGGACTTGGTACCGTATGTCCGACTTTGATGGTCTTGCTCGTAGCGATGCCTCTTCGTTCACGATTAACAACAAAGGCTACTTGGTTGGAGGGTACGATGGTAAAGAGCGCTTTACAGATACTTGGGAGTATGATATGGATGCTAACAACTGGACACAAAAAGCCCCCTTCCCTGGTATAGCCAGAAACTCTGGTGTCGCTTTTACTTTAAACGGAAAAGGATATTATGGTACTGGATATGACGGCGAAAATAACCTAAAGGATTTTTGGGAATACGATCCTGCTACAAATAGCTGGACACAGAAAGCAGACTTTCCAAGCACTGCACGCTATGGAGCACTCGCCTTTTCTATTGGTAACAAAGGGTATGTAGGGTGTGGATATGACGGAAATTATCAGAAAGATATCTATGCATATAATCCCGACTCAAATACGTGGGAACAATCCATTAGTATTGGTGGTAGCAAGCGTGTAGGTGGAACTGCTTTTGTGGTAAATAACATCGCTTATGTGTGTGGTGGACAAAACAATGCTGAGTATGTAGACGATTTTTGGAGCTTCGACCCCACTACATCACAATGGAAAGAACTACGTGATATATCGAATACGTCAGATGACGATTATGACGATGATTATCTTATTGTACGTGCTAATGGTATCGCTTTTGTTATTGACGAAACCGTATTTTTCACCTGTGGCGAAAGTGGAAGCTTACGTACAGACACATGGAAATACTACCCTACATTAGATGTTTGGACACAAGTAATGGACTTTAAAGGAACTGCACGCACCGTAGCTGTAGGTTTTAGCAGCGGCAGACGTGGCTTTGTAGCAACAGGAAAAAGTAGCACATACCGCTTTGATGATATATGGGAACTTAAGCCAGACGAGTATGATTCTGATTTTTACGATTAAAGTTCGCTCAAAATTTTAATTATCTCAAATCTTTTCTTATCTTTTCCATCTCTTTTGGAATCTATAAAATAGCGCAACGAGATATAATTTAAACTGTTTCTTAATTAGAATAATGAAAAAGAAAATTCTTTTATCTTTCATACACTTGGCTGTATGGGGTTTATTACTGGGCGGACCACTGTTCTTCCCCGGTAAAGGTATGCAACCATTAATACAGATGAACTACCTGCGTTTTATTGTTGCACCAATCTCTTTCATTTTTCTATACTACATTAACTACTATGGGCTAATTCGTCTATTTTTAGAACACAAACAGATGGCACGATTTGTTGTAAGCAACATCATCCTAATAACAGCGATGATGTTGTTTGTGCACTGTTTTCATCAGATATTCCCACTCGAGAGTGAGTTTACTTATTCAAAGATGGGGCGCGAATCGGTGCGGGTACTACCATTTACGCTCCGGTTTTTACCTACATACGTGCTTGTAATCGCATTAAGTGTAGCCATTCATATGACAGAGGTATGGTATAATCTAGAAGCAAAACAACAGAAGCAAAAAGCAAGCCATTCCGAAGCAGAAATTCAAAACCTCAAAAGCCAACTCAACCCTCATTTTCTATTTAATACACTGAATAATATCTATTCGCTAATAGCCATTAGTCCACAAGAAGCACAACATGTAGTATTAGACTTGAGTGCCCTATTGCGGTATGTTTTGTATGGTAGTAGTCAGCAATTTGTCCCCTTGCTAAACGATGTGAATTTTGTATGCGACTACGTAAAACTAATGCGCATCCGACTTGCCGAACATGTAAAGGTAACCGTAGATATTGGAGAGTTGCCCGATGTGCAAATTGCACCACTGCTTTTTATATCGCTTGTTGAGAACGCCTTTAAACATGGTATAAGCAATACAAAGCCATCTTTTATAGAGATTTCGATACAACGCAAAGAGAATTCAGTTGCCTGCTCGATCCGTAACAGTTCGTTTCAACAAGAGGCAAAACAAGATTGCATCGAATCGGGCATTGGTTTTGAAAACCTGCGTAAACGACTCGAACTTATCTACCCAAACAAACACCTCTTTAGCTATGGAAAAGAAAATGATACATTCTGTAGCCTATTAATTATAAACTTTGACGAAAATAAAGCATGAAACTATCCTGTGTTATCATTGATGATGAGCCATTGGCTGTGCGTTTACTCGTAAGTTATGCAGAAAAAACGCCTTTTCTAAACCTCGTAGCAACATATTCAAACGCAATCGATGCACTTTCAGCATTAACCAATAACCCTGTAGATATTCTGTTCTTAGATATTCAAATGCCCGAACTAAGTGGCATGGAACTCTCTAGAATGTTACCCAAAAGTACACGCGTTGTATTTACAACTGCATTCAGCCAATATGCTGTTGAGAGCTATCTTGTAGATGCTGCTAACTATCTATTGAAACCGATTGACTACACCCATTTTCTACAAGCTGCAAACAAAGTGCTACAAGCTCAACAACAAACACCTCCGACACAGCCAATACAACGTACGCTACAAGAAGAGAGTACCAGCCCTAACAGTATCATTGTAAAAACCGAATATAAACTAAGACAGATAGAGCTAGCTGATATCCTCTATATCGAAGGACTTAAAGATTATGTAAAGATATTCATCCAAGACGAAATCCACCCTGTATTAACGCTCATGAAAATGAGTGATCTAGAAAACACCCTTCCATTGGATCGCTTCATCCGCGTGCACCGCTCCTTTATTGTTCAATTAAATAAGATTGGTTTTATTGATCGAAACCGAATTGTTTTTGGAAAAACATATATCCCGATTTCTAATGGCTATCGAAAATCGTTCGACGCATTTATCAGTAAACACGCTTTACTTGTAAAATAACGAGAAATAGCCCCCTAAAGGTT